>JBKKAU010000435.1:0-21180 GCA_046714475.1 Thermoanaerobaculia bacterium | reverse complement strand
AGAGGGTGTAGACAAAATCATGCGAGTCTGCGCAAGAGAATCCCAGCTTGTGCCAGCCAGATCCAGGATTCGGCATTCTTCGATGAGCGATCGTGGTGCACGAGCAGGCGGCGGCACCGCTCGTTCCAGGCGTGAGTACGCTCGACGACCCAGCGCTTGGGCAAGACAGCGAAGCCACTTTTGGCGGGCCACAGCGGCATCTGGGAATCGCTCCACTGGCCGTTAGGATGAGGACGGCGAACAATGTCGACGGTGATGGACTGGTCGTGCTCAATGCGCTCTGCGCACCGGCCGGCATAAGCCGAATCGGCGAACAGCTTCTCTAGGGACTGGTACTTTTGGCAGGCGCTGGCCACGGCCACTGGCGCAGCGTCTCGATCTTGCACGCTGGCGGCAGTGATGGTGACGGCCAGCAGCAACCCCAGGGTATCAACCACCAGGTGGCGCTTGCGGCCCTTGACCTTTTTGCCCGCATCGAAGCCCGACTCGCCGCCCTGTGTGGAGATGCGGGTGGATTGCGAGTCGATGATCGCCGCCGTGGGCTGCGCGTCGCGTTGGATTCGCTGCCGCCATTGCTCGCGCAGGCGCCGGTGCAACTGCTCAAACTTGCCTTGGGCTGTCCAGCGGCTGAAGCTCTTATGCACTGTGCGCCATGGCGGGAAGGACTTGGGAAGCATGGCCCACGCGCAGCCGGTGCGCAGCACATAGCAGCAGGCATCAACCATCGCGCGCCGCTCGTACTTGGCCGGACGGCCACGATGGCCAGCGGGTAGTTCGAACAGATCGGCTGCCAGAGCCCACTCGGCATCCGTTAAGCAGCTGGCGTACTTGTCGTTTTCGCCCTCACGGCGATGGGTTTGGCTGTAGCCATAGCGGGACACGACTTGAGTCGGCACCGCCTGCTCAGGGGGCGGGATCCTGCGCTGCAGCCCTGCACGCTGGAAGGTTCGGCGTAGCGTCAACGTGCACACCTTCACACCAGCACGCCGCTCGAACTCGGCGCACAACTCCTCCATCGTAGCGTTTGGCATCTCCTCAACGAGGCTGCGCAACGCAACGAGATGCTCGCCCTGAATCGACGCTGGTCTGCCTGCCTTGCCCTTGCTCATTTCCTGGCTCCTCGGCTTCGGCAGAGCAGACCATAATTGTTTTGTTTTGTCTACACCCTCTTAGAGCGTCTATCAAAACCTCCGGGTAGGGGCACCCTCTTATACACATCTTGTTCGCTTCTGCATGGGTCGAAGCTCTTTGTGAAGAAGAGCCCCGAAGGGGCATAGGAATAAAGCCTGGGGTTTTCAACCCCAGGACCGCAGCCCAATATTGACCTAAGCCCCGAAGGGGCGACGGCACGGGCGAGGGGGCGCGAGCCCCGACGCGGTCGCGGGGGCATGCAGAGCGAGGCCGAAGAATCCCTACGCCCCTTCGGGGCTCTGGAAGATTGGGGGGGTGCCAACCTGGCGCTGAAGCGCCAGGCTCTATGCCCATGCCCTTTCGGGGCGCTTCTCGCGCTGCCTTTCCGGAAAGATGTGTATAAGAGGGTGGGGTAGGGGCGGGGCTTGCCCCCGCCCGGGAGGGGACGAGCCCCTCAGCCCAGCGACTCAGGGCCGATCCGTGGGTTACGAAGTCGGCTCGGTATACGGCTGGCAATCCTTGGCGCAGTCCAGCGCGGCGAAGCAGGCATTGCTGTAGATCTTGTTGTTCTTGCAGATCACCGGGTCGAAGAGGGTGATGCAGAACCCATCCTTGTTCTTTTTGCAGTCGGGATCAGCTGCGGCAGGGGCCAGGGCGACTGTCAAGAGGGCGAGGGCGAGAGCCAGCTTGGAGATCAGACGTGCTCTTTTCATGGAGGACTCCTTTGTGAGCAGGCCCGCCTTCAGGGCGGACCGAGCAAGTCGATGCTAACCCAGCCGGCCTGACATAGCAACTAAATGCGTTTCAGGCTATGAGTGCTTCGCCGGGAGATATCTCAGGGTGGTACCATTTGCTTGGCACCTCCTGGGGGAGCATCCTATGGTACGCAAAGATCCATCTCTGCTGAAGCGACGGCGGGTTGTCTATGTGTTTTTTCTTCTCTGGGGTGCTGGCGCGCTGGCTTGGTCAGTCTTGGTTGGCATTGGCGGCCACTTCGGGTACGGCAAGCAAGGACCAATCATCACGCCACAGAGTAATCCGTATTTCTTTTGGATTGTGGTCATTGTTTCCGGCTTGATAGGGCTGATTGTGATCGTCTTCAGCCTCATTCCGTTTCTTCGCTCCTTGCAGAATGGAAATACCTCGGCTCCCACCGTCCAGACGGGAGGCTCCCGGCCGGAGTAGAATGCGGCGAACGGTCTATGCGAAGGAGGCTGGATGTCAGACGATCAGAAGCCTTCATCACCCTGCCCACGGACGAGGAGATGCGCGCCCGGAGCGAGGCGTCCGGGATGAAGCCGGTCTACAACTTCGGATTCATCGGCGGGATGTCGCGCCTGCTGGCCGCCGCGGTCACCTCGGCCGCCGGGGGCTCGCTTCGTCCATTGTCACGCACCTTCAGCTAGAGACACGCGCGAGGGACGCGCTGTGCCTCTAGGAGGAGCCCACTCATGAAGAAGAGCCAGAAGAAGCTGTCGCTTTCAAGGGAAACCGTCGCTCGCCTGGACGGGCGATCATTGGCTGGCGTAGCGGGTGGCACCGACTTGAAGCCGGATCCTGAAAATACCCACGATTGCCATAGCAATCTCTATTGCTGGACGTTTGAGAGCTGTCAGTAGGGTTGACCACACAGCGAGTCGGTCAGTATTTAGCGGTCAGTGCCATGTGTTTCTAGAGGGAGCCTTCCCAAGTAGGCCACCGCCGATAGGTTGAGGAGGTGTCGAGGGGGGAGACGCACTCCCCCTTCCTGCCGACTGGAACCGGTGGGTCGAGCTTCGGGCCGGGTAAGGCGGCCCGAAGGAAACCTCTCATCGGGTCTCTCTAGTGGAGGGTGGACCAATGTCCGTTGATGCAGGTGCAGATGTCGCGACGGTAATAGCCAGCGTAGTCCTGACAGCGGCAGCCGGACCGCTCGCCGTTGAGCGAGCACGGATCGCCGCAATAGACCGGGGAGTACGTCTGGTACGCCTGGCCCGCGAGGGACAGGGAGATGGCGAGGGCCGCGAGCTGAAGCATTCGTTTCATCGAGCCTCCTTGGGGTGTCGTGAAGCAACACTGGGACACAGTCGGTGCGAGCATACATCAGGAAGGACTTAAATTCCTAAGCCGACTTCTGAGAGGAGCGGGTACCGCAGTGGATGTTGGTAGCTACTTACCTCTGTTCATCCAGATCTGCAACCTTCCGGCCGTGTCGGGCAAGGCCTTGGAGCCGCCGCATCTCCTCGACCGTCTCTTCCAGCCAGCGAAGCCGTTCCGCCGGGGTCAACCGTAGCCCGTGCCGGATGTGATGACGGCGAGCTCCTTCGAAGCTCCAGGAGCCTTCTTGTTGGTTGAGGTCTTCGTCGGATCGCGGCGTTCGGGTCATGATCCTTCCTCCGGCAACTCGGAAAGAGCTGTGACGTCGTCCAGATCCAAGGCCCTCCCGGCCGCTCTCTTCATGATCATCAGGTCTTCTCGCGACACCACCGTCGCCTCCGTGGCTTGGAGAGGCACGCGCAGTGCGCGCTGGTAGACGGTATCGAAGTCGAAGGGCTCCTGGACAAACAAGTCAACGGCGAACCCTGGGTGTTCCGGATGCCAGAGCGAGAATACCGTCATGTTCTTCTCGTGAAGCCAGGTCTCGCGGATCTGTGGATCGGCAAAGGAACTGAGCGGTACCGGCGCCTGGGGTTGGAAGCCCAATTCTGCAAGAGCCTCCAGGGCGCGCTCCACATTGGCCTGTTCCAGTTGAAGGACGAGATCGAGAGCCAGGGTCGTCCGCAGGTAGCCGTGGAGCACAACCGCTACGCCGCCCACCACCAGATAGCGGACTCTGGCTCGCTCCAGAGACGCGAGGACCCACTCGACTCGGCCCCTCATGGAGGAAGTCTATCGTGGAAGCCCTGGGGCCCCTGGCTAGGGCAGATCCTGTCCCGGCTAGGCTGAGCTCCCCAGGTCCCGGTTCGCGGGGCCGTTGATCACCTTGCCGAGCTTGTCGAAACGCGAGCCGTGGCAGGGGCAGTCCCATGTCTTCTCGCTCTCGTTCCATCTGACGATGCAGCCGAGGTGCGGGCAGACCGCCGAACGCTCGTGCAGATCACCGTTCTCGTCGCGGTAGACGGCCACCTTCGTCAGCCCGCGGCGCAATACGGCGCCGCTGTTCCTGGCGATCTCATTGGTGGAATCCACGTCGCCGCCGGTCACCCAGTCCCTGTACTGGGCGGCCATGTTGAGCGTCTCCTTGGCATACTCGCCCGCGGCACGGAGCGTCTTGCGTGAGGGATCGTAGAGGGTAGCCCAGGGGTTTTCCCGGCCCAGGATCAGGTCCGTCAGGAGAATTCCGGCGATCGTGCCGTGCGTCATCCCCATGCCCGAATCACCCGTCACCACGAACACGTTGTCCTTGTCGAGAGCATTCCGGCCGATGAACGCGAGGCCGTCAATGGTCTCCATGACCTGACCGGCCCAGGTGAAGTCGACCGGTCCCATCATGGGAAAGCGCACGCGGGCCCAGTCTTCCAGGCGGACATGCCGCTCTCCCGGATCGTCCTCCTGCCCCGTCTTGTGATCCTCCCCGCCGACGATGAGGAGATCGTGCTCCCCGTCCATGGGCTGGAGCCGGACATAGTGATACGGGTCCTCGGTGTCCCAGTAAAGGGCCGTCGTCACCGCGCCGCGCGGAATTCGCGCGCCGATCACATAGGTCATGTAGGGGGCCTGCTTGGTATGGAGGACGAGGAGGTCGTTGACCGGCGTGTTGGTGGCGACGACGACCGCGCCGGCGGTGACGACGTGGCCGCCGGCCTCGATCCGGGCGGGCTCGCCGCCCTCGATCCGGTCGGCGTGGGTGTTGGTGAAGATCTTCCCGCCGGCGTTCTCGATCGCCCTGGCCAGCCCCGACAGGTACTTCAAGGGATGGAACTGACCCTGATGCGGAAACCGCAGGCAGGGGCCGGTGTCGAAGGAGGCCAGGGGGGCTCGTCCGATCTTCTCGACGCCCTGGAGCCCGGCCCGCCGCGCGGCGGCCAACTCGCGGTCCAGGAGCTCCTCCTTGTCTCCCGGCCGCAGGAACAGATAGCCGTCGAGCCGCGTGAAATCGCAGTCGATGCCTTCCGTCCTGACGTTGGCTTCGATGCGGTCGATGGCCGCGGAGTGACTCTCTGCCGCCAGGCGCGCCCCCTCTTCACCATGGAGGCGATCGATCTCGATGTAGCGGTCATCCAGCGCATTGGCCAGGTGGGCGGTGGTGACCTCCGTCATGCCGCCGCCCACGGGACCATCGTCGAGGACGACCACGGAGCGGCCCTCCCGGGTGAGCAGGTAGGCGGTGGTCAGGCCGGCGATGCCGGCGCCGACGACGCAGACGTCGGCGTGGAGGTCTTCCGCGAGGGGAGGGTAGGCCGGCCTCTCTACGGTAGCCGCCCAGACGGATTGGTTCTCATCGGTCTTCTTTTTGCCGTTCATCGCGCTGGAACCCTTCTGCAAATTGTGGACCGGCGGCAGCCCTGTCGATTTCCCTCCCTTGGTTGCGAGGCCGGCTCGGTGCGTTGAGGAGCGCTTGCTACTCGTGCTCTCCTTCTCCGCTGGGTGGCGGTCCGGTGACGAAGCTCGGGGCCATGGGCAGTTTCAAAGGCGACTGTTGCACGTCCGCTGTCGCGGGCAGGAGAAACCCGCTGTCTAGCAGATCGAGGCACCGGCCGTTCGAGTGGGCGAAGTAGTCGTCCCAATTGGAGTCGAGCAGCCATGGCATCCACGGCAGGTTGCCCGCATACATCAGATCTTGATTGTCGTCGCCAACGTGCCCCGAGAGCGCATGAGAGGGAGCGCAGGTGGCGACGAAACCGAGGGCGTGCAGGATCTCGTGAGCCAGCACAAATTCCCAATAGCCGGGTGAGTCCTCGGCCTGTGCGAACGGATTCTCGGAGCATGGCAGAAAGCCTGGTATCTCCCCGCGCAGATAGAGAGCCGCGACCTTACCTTTGAGAACGGGCGGCCAGGAGGCGCTACCGCAGGCATGCGTGCTACTGCCGTCGTAGTACACGGCATAGATCTTGTTGGCGTTCTTGAAGCCCCGCGCTCGAAGCAACTTTTCGATCTCATCCCTGACGAAGACACCTCGCGCTCTGATCTGGGCATCGGTCTTCGGAAGGCGGACAAAGGTGATGTCGAGCTCGCCCCGGTAGTCGTCGAAGCGGAGGTCTCGTCCGCCGCTTGCTTCCTGGAACCACCTGCGGCTCGCTTGGACCGACTGGACGATCGTGCCGTCGGTGTCCAGCCCGCGATCCGTGCCATCGAGGGGCACGGCATAGATGAGGTGGATCTGCGGCAAGCGGTTACGGTCTTTGCGATCCTTTGTGCTGCGCGGCAGAACGGCGGACGCAGCGGTGGCGCCAGCAAAAGCGAGAATCAGAGCAACAGCTGACGTCCTTGCCAGTCGAGTTGAGTAGAACCCCATGCGAGTACCTCCTTGTGTTTTCTTCACGATAAGCGGGTGAGACTTGGGAGTATCTAGATTCCATTATACAATTTCGGGAGCATCTAGGGGCCAGAGGTATGCACATGTTTAAAAATGGGCAGAGCGATCGGCGGCACCGGCCCGGAGCCACGGTGGAAGTGCTCCGTAGTCCGCGCCACGATCACACCGAGCTTGCTGATCGTGACCCGGTTGATCATTGTTTCGCCGTCCGCCTGCAGATACATCCAAAGCTTGAAACGGACATTGGCCAGGGGATTGCCCGGACGTAAGGCGAGCGTGTATTCCCAGTAGAACGTATTTCCGTACGCCAAGCCGCGGGAAACCCCGACCACGTCGTTCGCGGTAGCCTCATAGCGATGATCATCGATCCGGCGAACGCGCCAGACTCGTTGCTGCTTGTGCCCGTCCTCAAAGGTGAAATCCTGAGTGATCACCAGGTCGTTGCCTTCCCGGTACCCCAGCATCTCCGTTCGGAATCGGCTCTTCGGACGTCCGGAGCGGCTCTCGATGACGCCCCACGACCGGGTGGGGCCTTCGAAGAATTTTTCCGGCTCGAAACGGGGCTCCGCCCGGGCAAAGCTTTCTGGCTTCATGGTGCGGCAACCGCCGCCCAGAAGGCAACACGCGATCAGAGCGGCGGAAGCGAGCAGGCGGACGTGAAGGTAATTCATCATGGCCAGAGCCTACCACTCCTCCCTTCCCCGGCAGGGACAGGTGCGATTGGCGCCGGCGTACCAGCCCTACCCTCCCGGAGGAGTAGACTCAAGCAAAGCCTGTGGGCCATGGTCCAATCCAGGATGCATCGCCCATCACGCCAAGGAGGCGGTATGAAGAGAACACTCGCGCTTCTTTTCGCCCTCGTCTTCTGCTTCATCCCGTCGGCGGAGGCCGCGAAACCACTTCCCACGACGCTGGCGGAGATCAACGAGATGCTGGAGGGACGCGTCGCGTCCTTGGAGCTCGCTGGCGGCCGCACGGTAGAGCGGGCCCGCGATGTCTCGGTGGCGGCCGACTTCACCTCTTGGCGAGAAGGCGGCGAGCCGCATAGGGTCCCGACGAGCGACGTGGTGCGGATCACGATCCGGACGCAACGACGGAGCCTCCGGACCCTCAAGGGGCTGGGGGTGGGCCTCGCCGCCGGGGTTGGCGCCGGCCTCCTCGCTATCGGCACCGGCTCAGACTCAGGCAGCGACTACGTGGACACGACCGCCGACGCCTCGGTGCTGGCGGGCGCGATCCTCGTCGGCGGCGTCGTTGGGGCGGTGGTGGGGGCGGCCCGGGGAAGAGGGGACGCGGGCATCGTCTACGAAGGGCCAGTGGAGCGGTATCTCGCAGCTGCTACGGGGCCATCCATTCCAAATTCATGAGCGTCCAGAGGTCGACGGGTTCTTGGGGCGCTCGTCAGGCCAGGAATCAGTCCCGCTAGTCGTACTTCATCCTGAACTTACAGGCACCACCCTCCGGATGAAGCGCCACGCCGTGAGGGGCCGACATCCGCCGCTTCGTTGTCTATATTGTCGGCTCTCGATCGCATGGGCCGAGAACGAGTTCGTAGCGCCTTCGGGGCGCTCCTGGAGAGTTGCGTTATGAAAGAGAAAATCAAGGACCACACACCCGGGGAAGCGGCGGTGTCTCGCCGCAACTTTCTGCGCGGAGCGCTGGCGGCCGTCGCCGTCGCCGGTTTCGACGTCCACTTCCAGAGCTGGGTCACGGCGGCGGAGCTCGCCACCGGCCGGGCGAGAACGGCGGAGGGATTCCCCTCCTTCGACGGTCAGCTCCTCACGGACGAGGCCTCCCTGGCCGCCGCCGCGGACGACTACGGCCACCTCGTCCATCGCCGGCCCATGGCCGTGCTGCGGCCAGGGTCGGTGGACGACGTCGTCCGGCTCCTCGACTTCACCTCCAGGCACGGCATCCAGGTGGCCGCCCGGGGCCAAGGGCACAGCACCAACGGGCAGGCCCAGGTCGAGGCCGGCGTGGTCATCGAGATGTCCTCCCTCGCCACGATCCATGAGATCAACGCGGGGGACGCCCTGGTGGACGCGGGCGTGCGCTGGAGCGACCTGCTGCGGCAGACGATCCCGCTGGGAGTGGCGCCGCCGACCCTCACCGATTACATCGACCTCTCGATCGGCGGCACGCTGACCGTCGGCGGCGTGGGAGGCCAGGCTTTCCGCGAGGGGCCGCAGGTGAGCAACGTGCTGGAGCTGCAGGTGGTGACCGGCCGGGGCCAGCTCGTCACCTGCTCGCCCACCCATCGCCGGCAGCTCTTTGACGCTGTCCTCTCCGGGCTCGGACAGTTCGGGGTCATCGTGCGGGCTCGGGTGCGCCTGGTGCCCGTCCCGGAGCGCTCCCGCTTCTACGAGGCCAAATACGGGGATCTCCACGTCTTCCTGGAGGACCTGCTGATCCTGATCGAAGATCGCCGGTTCGACACCGTCCAAGGCTTCGCCGCGCCGGACAGCGCCGGGGGCTGGACCTACTCCCTGGAGGCGACCAAGGGCTTTACGCCGGGTCACGAGCCCGACGACGACGCCCTGCTGGCGGGCCTCCGCTTCCTGCCCGACCAGCAGACGGCCCGGGACATGCCTTATTTCGACTACCTGAACCGTTTGGAGCCCCTGGTGGAGCTTCTGAAGCAGCTCGGCGTCTGGTACTTCCCCCATCCCTGGATCGACCTGCTGGTGCCCACGGATCAGGCCGAGAGCTTCATCGGCGGCACGCTGGCCGCCCTCGACCCCGCGGACATGGGCCAGGGGCCGGTCCTCATCTATCCTTATCGGCGGGATGGCTTCGCGACCCCCAACTTCCGTATCCCCGAGGGGGACACCTTCTTCCTCTTCGGCCTGCTGCGCAATGCCATCCCGCCCACGCCGGAGCGCGCGGCGGAGCTGACCGCCGCCAACCGCCAGCTTTTCGAGCAGGCGCGGGCCGTGGGCGGGTATTTCTATCCGGTCGATTCGGTGCCGATGAGCCCCGACGATTGGCGCCAGCATTTCGGATCGCGCTGGCCCCGGCTCTTCGCCGCCAAGCGGGCCTTCGATCCGGACGCGCTGCTGGCGCCGGGACAGGGGGTTTTCCCGCAGGGTTAGACTTGTCGGTAGATGCTGGATGGGAGTGGCGGGGAAGGTGGAGCTTCCCCGCGAGCTCCACCTTCTGCGCGGCCTTGTTCCTCCCCGGCTTAATGGGGGCAAACGCCATGCGCACGTCGACCGCGAGAGGCGCGAGGAAAGACCTGGCTATGGACGAAAGCGTCAGAGAAGAATTGATCGGTGTTGCCCACGAATGGGACCGGGCGATGATCGAGAACGACCCGGAAGCGATCGGACGATTCATGGCCGACGACTGGACGATTATCGGCTCCGATGGCAGCGTCGGCGACAAGGCGACTTTTCTGGGACTGGTGAAGTCGGGGGAGCTCAGCCATGACGTGATGGAGTCCGACGACTTGAGGGTGCGCGTTTACGGCGATACCGCGGTGGTGACGGCACAAGGAGTATCGGGAGGAATGTACCGAGGACAGGCGTTCCGCGAGGTGGAGCGGTCGTCCTGCGTCTTCGTCAGGCAGGAGGGGCAGTGGAGGTGTGTGTTGACACACCTATCGCGAATTACGAACAAGGAGAATGGCCGGGAGGCGGAGGTCTGAAGCCTCCGCCTCCCCGCTCTCAGCAACAACTAGGCGAATGGGTGCACATGGGTGGGGCCGTGCAGTGTGACTTTCCGGTGGCGGGATCGGTGTGGCACACCGGCATCGCCTCCGCCGGACAGCAGGAGCAGCCTACTGCCTTGCTCATCGAGGGGCGGTCCGGCGACTGTCCCGCCGAGAAATTCGAGGTGCCGGGAAGCAAGGCATCGGGATTCAGATCGCCATCGGTATCGACGGATACGGGACCCATCCTTTTCGCCAACCCGCCTGGCGTGAGGCTCCACGGCAGGGGGCTGGCGGGGAAGGTGAAGCTGCCCGTGAGCTCCAGTTTCCGCGCGCCCTTGTTCCGCGCCGGCTTCACCGGGATGAAGGTTATCCTCACGTCGGCCGCCAGAGGCGCGATGAAGTCGCCGCCGCCCTGCTGCGTGCGGACGATGTTCATCGTCGTCACCCGCTGCTTGCCGTTCAAGGAGACATAGGCGTGGAAGGCGCCACAGGCCGTCTTGACGGGAGCGATGCTCACCAGCGACAAGGCGCGGAACTCGAGGCGTGTCACGGCGCTCCCCTTGTCGTCGAAGACGGCGTCGTCGAGCCGTTCGACGACCGTGTCAGTGTTCCAGAGCTGTCCCGCGGGCGCAGTCGTGAGGGGCAGGCCCTTGAACGCCAC
This sequence comes from Thermoanaerobaculia bacterium, assembly GCA_046714475.1. Taxonomy (GTDB): domain Bacteria; phylum Acidobacteriota; class Thermoanaerobaculia; order Multivoradales; family UBA5704; genus DASPJI01. The sequence continues at coordinate 10,281 of JBKKAU010000435.1, read as the reverse complement.
CCGGCCGGTGAACGCCTTGGAACCCTTGCAGAAGAAGCCGGCGGGGATGGGGCTATGGGCAAAGTCGTAGAAAGTCTTGCCGTCCGCAGGTGTCACGAAGACGTCGATACCGCGCTGGATCATGGGATCGGCGGCCAGAGGGGAGAGACCGAGCAGGAACGACAACGCGAGGACTGTGAGGACCGTTCTGTTTCTCACGCACATCTCCTTGTCCAAAGGACAGTCAGTACCGCAAGCACCCACACCGACGATGCGGCTGCGAATCGAGCGAGGATGACTCCCGCGGCCCTGAGTCATCCCTACCTACAGAAGTGCTTGAACGCGGATTTTGCGCGCCCCCTTCCCCGCCTTGCCATAGACCGATACCATCGGCTGGCCCCCGGGGCGGGGAGGCGGATTGCCCCATGTTTGTGGTTCGATGACCAAGCCGAAGAGGCCGCTGGGCTTTATACATCGATCTTCAAAAATTCTAGAATCGTGAGGTTACCCGGTATGGGTGGACCACTTCGAGCAGCTCGGGCTGCCTTCCGTTCTGGCCTAAGCCCCCGGTACAATCGGCACGAACGCTGGAGGAACCGGGCATGGCGTGGAAAGTCCGTCGAGATCCCAGCGGCGCCTCCTCCGAGGTCCCCTTTCCGGTGCAGGGAAAGGTCGGACGCATCGAGGATCCGCCGCCCGCCGTTTTTTTCAAGAGATACGTCCAGGCGAACCGGCCGGTCGTCGTCAGCGGGGCCATGGAGGAGTGGCCCGCCCTCGGCCGCTGGTCGTGGGACTACCTGGCCGCGGTGGCCGGCGACTGCTCGGGCGAGGTCATCGTCTCGCGCAATGGGCTCTATCCCGATCACATCACCCAGCCGTCGCCGATGGCCAAGGTGGAGATGCGCTTCGCCGAATTCCTCCGCCGCGCCGTGCCGGCCGCTCCGTCCGGGTCCGCCGAGCCGCTGCCGCCGATCCTCGGCCCCGGCGAGACCTATTACCTCTATGGCAAGTCCTACCTCCTGGATGCCGTGCCGTCCCTGCGCGCCGACCTGCGGACGCCGGCCTGCCTGGGTTCCGCCGGCGGCGTCGGCGGCATCGGCGGCATGGCGCAGCCCTTCCAGCGCCTGTGGATCAGCTCGACCGGCTGCGTGACGCCGCTGCACTACGACCTGTCGAACGGCTTCCTCTGCCAGGTGCGCGGCTCGAAGCAGGTCTGGCTCTTCGATCCCGCGCAGCTCGACCGGCTCTACCCCCGCGGCGCGCAGTTCCCGGGGCTCGACAACTTCGAGCGGCAGAGCCAGGTGGACATCCACCATCCGGACTACGAGGCCTTCCCGGAGCTCCGCCGGGCCGCGGCTCTCGAATGCCACCTGCGGCAGGGAGACACGCTCTTCATCCCCTCCAACTGGTGGCACGAGGTCGAGACCCTGGAGCCGTCCCTCTCCGTCCAGCTCGCCTTTGCGGGGGGGACGGTCACCAGCGAGCTCGCCATGCTCTCGGACCTCTTCAAGACCCGGAAACCCGAGGAGCTGATGACCGAGCCCGCCGTCCAACGGCTGCTGCAGGACCCGACGATGATGCAGGCCGTCTTGCGGATGATGGCGGCGCCCCGGGGATAGGGCCGGGCTCCTTTACGTCCCCAACTGGGCCTTGTAGGGGCGCGATTCATCGCGCCCTCTCCTCCTGCGGATTGATGAGACCGCCTGTACAATCGCGCCGCAGGGCTTCTGTCCAACACGATCCAAGGAGGCAGCGATGATGAAAGCTGAACCGCAGAAAGAGCACCAGTGGCTGGAGAGGCTTGTCGGCGAGTGGACGTACGAATCCGAGGCGCCCATGGCCCCCGGCCAGCCGCCGACGAAGTACAGCGGGACGGAGAGCGTGCGCTCGCTGGGCGGCGTCTGGGTCTTGTGCGAGGGGCGCGGCATGGGAGGGGAAGGGACCGACGGCGAGTCCGGGACGACGATCATGACGCTCGGCTACGACCCGGCGAAGCAGCGGTTCGTGGGCACCTTCATCGGATCGATGATGACCTACCTGTGGGTCTATGAAGGAGAGTTGGACGCCGAGGGCAAGGTGTTGACGCTGGACGCCGAGGGCCCGAGCTTCACGGCCGAAGGGAAGATGGCGAAGTACAAGGACAGGATCATCTTCGAGAGCGACGACCACCGGTTGTTGACTTCCGCCTTCCTGGGCGACGACGGAGAGTGGCACCCGTTCATGACGGCGCACTACCGGCGGAGGTAGCCCCTGGACTCCAGAAGATTAGACTAGGGGGGAGCCATGGACCTCGGATTTCTGATCTTTGCCCTTTTTGCCGCCTTCCCCCTGTATTTGCTGATCTATGCCTTGTACCGCACCCTGACCCGGGAGTGGCGCAAGGTGCGCGCCAAGGAGCAGGTCTTTGACACGGTCGCCCTGGAGAGCAGGGCCGAGCGGTTGGTGAAACGAGCCGAGGCCCACGAGCGGACCCTGGACGATACCGTGCAAAAGCTGGAGCAGAGGACCGCGGACCTGGAGCGGGCCAGCGGGGAGTACGGCAGGCGTCTCGAGAATCTGGAGGCCGTCGTGGTGGGGCAGGTCTGGAGCCCGCTCGATCCGTCCGCGGGCGGGAGCCCGAGGAGCAGGAGGGACACGAAGGCCCTGAACCGCCGGCGGACCGCCAGGCTCGCCCGCCAGCTCGAAAAGTGAGGGTCATGCCTTGGAACTGCAACCGGTCCATGTCTTTTTGATCACTCTCCTCCTCTCGATCCCCATCCTCAGCATCCTCGCGGGGCTGGTGAAGGAGTGGCTCACCCTGCGCGGCAAGCAGGCGATGTCGGCGAACGCCAGGGAGGTGGAGCGGAAGCTCGAACGGTTGCTGGATCGGGCCGGCCTGCAGCTCAAGACCCTGGAGAAGGTCAACCAGGAGCTGGATGAGAAGCTGAAGCGGTTGGAGATCACCAACGAGGAGTACGCCGAGCGTCTCGAGAACCTGGAGGCGGTCGTGGTAAGCCAGGCCTGGAACGCGTTGCACAGGCCCAAGGCCTCCGCGGAGACCCGCAAACCCAAGGTTTCCGAGCCGGATGGCCAGGACGCCCCGACCCGTCCCCACGAGGTGTCCGTGCCGACCCTGGAGGAGCAGAACCGGAAGCGCGCCGCCGACCTCGCCCGGCGGCTCGGCGGGTGAGGTCATCGGAGCGCACCCGGCCGCCGGTTCCAGGTATCATGCGGACTGCGTTTTTCAGGAGGCGATGGCATGGTGAGGTTCCGCGCGGTTGGGGTGGCTGTCCTTTGGATTCAACTCTCAATGCTCAGCGTGCCGGCGGGCGCCGCGGACAAGGCCGCGCCGCTGGTCATCGGTGAAACCTTTACGATCCAGTCCAAGGTTCTGGACGAAACACGGCGCATCAACGTCTATCTGCCGCCCGGCTATGCGGAATCCCCCGATGCGCGGTTGCCCGTGCTGTACATGCCGGACGGCGGCATGGCCGAGGATTTCCTGCATGTGGCCGGCCTCGTGCAGGTCTCGGTGGGCAATGGCACGATGCGGCCCTTTCTGCTGGTGGGGATCGAAAACACCCAGCGCCGTCGCGATATGACGGGACCCACCGAAAACGAGGAAGACAAAAAGATCGCGCCGCGCGTCGGGGGCTCCGAGGCGTTCCGGAAATTCATCCGCGAGGAGCTGATGCCGCGGGTGAAGGGACGCTATCGCACGACTCCCGAAACGGCGATCGTGGGAGAGTCCCTGGCCGGGCTGTTCGTGGTGGAGACGTTTCTCCTGGAACCCGATCTGTTCGATACCTATATCGCCTTGGACCCCAGCCTCTGGTGGAACAAGGAAAGGCTGGTGAAAGAGGCGGGCGAGCGGCTGAAGGCGCGGCCCAAGCTCGAGAAGACGCTGTATTTCGCGAGCAGTGACGAGAAAGGGATTGTGGAGCCCGCGCAGCGGTTTGCGGAAGTCCTGGGCAAGAATGCTTCCTCCGGGGTCCGTTGGCATTACGAAAAGATGCCGGAGGAGAAGCATTCGACGATCTATCATCCCGCCGCGCTGAAAGCGTTTCGCGCGTTGTTCAAGCCCGCCGCATGAGCGAGGCCTCCGCGCCCGCCGGCTCGGATCCGGCGCCGCTCGCGGCGGGCTCGCGGGCCGCCGGGCGGTACGACCGGTCGATCGTCGAGGGTCCGCTGCGCCCCGCGGTCTGGAAGATCGCGTGGCCGACCATGCTCGCCAACATCATCGGCGGGCTCCAGGGCATCGTCGATCACGCGCTCGTCGGCCATCTGGTCGGTTTCAAGGGCAACGCCGCGATCGGCGTGGCCTGGCAGATCTTCATCATCGTCATCGTCTTCATCTCTTCGCTGTTCACCGGCATGAGCGTGCTCGTCGCCCGCTTCGCCGGCGCCGGCGAGGAGGACAAGGTCAACCGCACGGTCTACCAGGCGTTCCTCACGGCGATCGGGATCTCGCTGCTGGTGATGGCGCCGTTGGGGTACTTCCTCTCGCCGTCGCTGCTCGACCTGGTCAACGCCGCGCCCGAGGTGAAGGCGGAAGCGCTGCCGTTCCTCCGCATCGCCTTCCTTTTCAGCAGCGGCATGCTGGTCTTCTTCATGCTCGGCGGCGCGCTGCGCTCGGCGGGCGACGCGCGGACGCCGATGGTCCTCGGCATCGTCATGACCGTGCTGAACCTCGTGCTGAACATTGTCCTGATCCGTGGGCTGGGGCCGATCCCCGCGTACGGCACCACCGGTTCGGCGATGGGGACGATGATCGCTTCCGGCCTCGTCTCGCTCTACGCGCTGGTGAAGCTGTGGCGCGGCGGGTGGGTCGTATCGTTTCCGCGCGGACAGGGGCTCGGTCCGGATTGGACCATCATCCGATCGCTTTTCCGGTTCGGCCTGCCGACCGGCATCCAGGGGATCGCGATGAACGTCGGCGGGGTGCTCATGCTCGCCTTCGTCGGCTCGCTGGCGCAGAGCGCCGCGGCGCAGGCCGCGTTCGCGGTCTCATATTCCCAATTATTCTCGTTGATCACCTGGACCGCGATCGGGCTGATGGGCGCCGCCGCGGCGGTCGCGGGCCAGAACCTCGGCGCCGGCAAGCCGGACCGCGCGGCGGAGGCGGTGAAGGTCGCGGCGTGGATCGGCGCCTCCGGCGCGGCCCTCCTCGGGGTCTTCTTCTTTTTCCTGCCGCGGCAGCTCCTGGCGGTGTTCGGGATGAACGATCCGGTCGTCGTCGAGATCGGGACCCAGCTCCTGCGCGTGCTCAGCGTATCCGGCCTTTTCATCGCCGTCGCGCTCACCTACACGGGCGGACTGCAGGGGACGGGGGACACCAAGAGCCCGCTCTACATCTCGATCGTGTCGCAGGTCCTCGTGCCCCTCGGCATCTGCTTCGTGATCCAGCGGATGGGCAGGCTGGACCCGCTCGACATCTGGATCGCGATCCTGGTCGGTCACGCGCTGCGCTGCATGTTGAGCGTGATCCGTTTCCGTCAGGGAAAGTGGCGCGGCATCGAGGTGGACATCGAGCCGCGGGGTGGGAAGCAAGAGGCTGGGTGACGCAACGATCAGAAGCCGTGGACCGCGACCCGGCGCTCCTCCTCCCGAGCGCGCTGGAGGCGATCTCCGGCGATCCGCCGTCCCCACCGCGCGACCTCTCGCAGATCCTCTCTCGGATGCTCTTCGAGCGCGGCGAAAGCCTGGTCCCACTCGCTCCAGTGCTCGACCCCGGGACCCGCGTATGAGTGCCTTCCCCCCAGAGTGTCTTCGGCGATCGGCCGCGCCTCGTAACCCGCTTCCAAGGCCAGGATCGCCAACTCGGCCCAGGAGGAGTCCGGCATACCCGCGAGAGGATCGAGATGGTACTCCGCAAGGGCATTGAGAGTCAGAAGCTTCTGATAGATCTTGGGGTCCTTGCGGACCAGCCAGGGAAGCAGAGCCGCGAGGATCGGTCTTGGCTGGAGCTCGTCCAACAGCGCGAGCCTTTGCTCCCGGTCCAGCGAGGAGAGAGCCCTGGTGAAGGCGCCGCCCTCCGACATCCAGCGCGGAAGATCCTCATCTCGCAAACGGACACGGAGCCAATCCAGCGCCAGCTCTGAGTCTTTGGCCAGGATGACGCCGAGCCAGTACTGGAGCCCTACTCCGCCGGCAACTTCCGGGTATTCTTCACTCTTGGCGCGAAGGATCGCGGCCCGCCACTCGTCCCAAACCTCGGCCGCCACCTCGCCCTGTGAATCAGAGCTCCACTCCCCGACGGCTGCCGCGAGGGCCGTCTCCCACTGGGGATGCCGCAGCAACGCTCTGAGTGTCGCCTGGGGAACCTGCTTTAAAGCACAGAGAGTCTCGACGAGCTGCGGGTAATGAGCCGCCCGGTCGAGAGCATGCTCGACAAGACGGGCAGGCGGCGAAGAGAGCCGGAGTATCAGATCCGCCGCCAACCAGGCGTAGCGATCGAGCCCCAGGAGGCGCTCGACTTGATTCTCCCATCCGCGATCCTGCCGGGTGGTCATTCTTTCGAGAAATGGGAAGACTAGATCGCCGGCTGCGCTCTCACCAAGGAACGCTTCCAGCCAGACTGCCGGTTCGTGGACCGCGAAAGCCAACTCCCGGCACAACGCAGGGGTCCTGCGGGACCAGTATCGACGAGTCTTGCGAGTATCTTTTTCGTACCGGGCGAGCTGAGCGGCGACCTCTGAGGAGTTTCTCGCCGCCCACTGGACGGCGAGGCCTTTCAGTCCTGATTGCGCGTCCTCTTCTCTTCGCTGTCGCTCTGCCAGGTTGAGATCCTGGGGGGGATAGAGCAGCTCGAAGACAGGATCGGGCGTGAGGGAGAGCTCGATACCACTTTGACGAGCAAGGTCTGAAACCGCCGCGGACCACCCGGGGCTACCTTCGACAAGCAGCATCAGGTCATGCAGCATCTTTGCAGCGAAGGCGTGCATGACCTGTCTTGCTTTTTCCGGGATCTCCGAGCTTCTGAAGGCAGACTCTGGATGAATCCAGTTCCACAGTGCCGTCGAGAGGTGTCCCCAAGAGTCCTCGTCGATCTCTCGGACTGCATCGCGCACCTCCTCCCAGACGTCCTTGATCTGAACGAGCTGTTCCAACGGGAGCTGCCTCCAAGAAATCGTGATGGTCCGGCCAGCGCCAGGATCGCGACTGCCACCTTCGAGGGTGGGATCGAGCGCCAGGCAAATCCCATGGACACCGACCGAAGCAGCGCCGCCTCTCTCCAGATACCGCTTCGACAGCCTCGCGACAAGCCTGCGTCGACGCAGCATCTCGGCGGGAGGGACGTCGAGCTCCCGAATCCAGAGAGAGAGGATGCCCATCGGGTGGCCAGATTGGGAGTAGAGCGGATCGGTTACCGCCTCGGCCCGTTCCAGGAGGCGGCGGATGGTTGCCTCGGGAGCTTGCTGGAGCGTCCCAAGCGCAATGTCCACTACGTCACCCGGGTAGTGCTCCAGGACCCACAAGGCATCCTCTTCACGCAACGCCGCAAGACCTTGCCAGGCGTCTTGGGAGCCCGCCTGAGCAACGAAAGCCCGCAGCTCTGGGAAAGGGACCTTGGCATCGTACACCGTGGCGGCTACGAGGGTCTCCACAGCACTGCCAAGATCTGGCGCCTGCCGCAGAAGCGCCTGGTAGTCATGCAGCCTCGCCGCTGTCCCCGGGAAGAACACCGAGCGCAGCAGAGCGAATCGGAGCTGGCGAGGCCAGACGCTCAAGGTGTCCTGGCCTGTCTCGGAAAGCACCCCTCCCGCCGCGAGCCCCGAAACCCTCTGCCGGATCCGAGGCCGATCCAGACCCAGATAATCCCTCACGGCTTCCAGGCTCATTCCGCGGTCGCCGCCGAGGCTGAAAGCAGCCAACACGTCGGCCGAATCCGGCCCGACGAATTCCTGAAAAAAGCTGAGGACCGTGCGGCTGAGAACGGTTCCTCGGAGGATCTCCTGCCATGAGCCCTGCAGCCAGAGTGTAGCGATCGTGACCGCGAGCCCCGGTTTGTTCGCTGACTGATCGACCAGATCTCTCAGGACCTCGTCGCGCGCCTGGACTCCTGCCTGGCGGATCACTTCGAGGATCTCGGAACGGGTCAGCAACTCCAGTTTTCGGATTCGCTCGGCCGGCAGCCCGCCCAACGCCTCGACCACCTGGTCGCGGCTTCCTTCCCAGGTCATGGCCAGGATCGAAAACTCGGCGCCGATCTCCCGGCGCAAGCGGACAAGGCCGACGAGACGATCCAGATCGGCATGGGAATCGTCGGCGACGATGACCTCGGGTTTCTGGTCTCGGATGGCATTGGCCACAGCGGTCTCGTCGGGGCTCGCCAGGAAAAGGGCATTCCAACCGTTCCGCATGAGGTGGTAGGCAAGGAACGTCTTGCCCGATCCGGGCTGGCCGGACAGCACGCGGTCCCCGGAGGTCGTCCGCAGCCACTCGAGGTCGGCCTCGCGGCCGACCGGCTCCAGATCAATCAGCTGTCGGCGGGTCGGCGGCACGACGGAAAGCGCCGACGGCGCCCCGGAAAGCCCGAGCAGCTCTCTGCACCACCGGCTGTTCCGGTACAGGCGGTCCGCGACTCCGCTCTGGTCGACCACCTGGACCATCGTGAAGCCCTTCTCCCGCGCCCGTTCGACAAGATTGTGTCGCCGTGGAGGCGTGAGGGACTGCGAGGTAGCCAGAGCAACCTTTCGTGCTTTCAGGCCTCGCTTCAGAAAAGCGTCGAGGCTCCCGGTCAGGTTTCCAATGACGTCCTCCTCTATCGTACAGACCAGAGGGAAAGGCTCTCCGTTCTCGTCCACGATGGCTCCGTCCATCCCGGCATCGCTGCCGCCCCGAACAGGGACAAGGCTGGGAAAGATGTCCCGGAGCAGGTCTCCCATGCAGATCTCAAAGACCTGCGGATCGAGAGGTCCCTTAAGTCCGGCAAGAATCTGCTGATACAAGGGATCTTTCAATGTTCTATCCGGATGCGTCGAGGATCTTGATCAACTCGAGCTGGAGGTCCTTGCCTTGATGAAAGCCGCGCCTGTCGATCAGCTCCAGAGTCTCGCGAGTCTGCTGGAGGTCGGCCGGGCTCATCCGCTCGAGCAGCATCCCCGCATCCATCAGGTCCTTCGGCCGGCCGGCCAGCACTTTGAGGGCCAGAAGGTGTCCAGACCGGATCACCGGTACGGCGACGCCAGGGAAAACCTCCAGCAACTCCGCGGCCGCGATGATCTCCGGCTCAACGCCCGAGGATGCAAAGAGGAGGTCCACGATCAACTCGCTCTGGCTTTCGCTCGGCACCAGGAGGCGAACGCCTACCACACGCCTTGTCCGCCGGTCTTGCAACATGGGCTCGGTGGGATGGTCGCGGTATCCCCTTCCTCTGAGATTCCGTACCACCTGGTCAACCTCCGCCTCTTCGGAAAAGGCAAGCACGACGTCGACGTCCCACGTCTGTCTGGGCTGCGCGCGGACCGCGACCGCCAGCCCCCCGACCAGTGCCCAGCGAACACCGAAAATCCGGAGGTCTGTTTCGACCCGGATCAAGGCCTCGCTGAGGCGAATCACGTGTTCTGCCCGGAGGGCTCGAGGGACACTGGAGCGGGCTGGTACGGCCGCTTCTGCAGCCAGGCGACGAATCGGGCCTCGATCTCGGCTTCGCTCGCCTCCGGATGCCAGCGGCGGAGGTTCTGCCGCATGATCCCTTCGGCAGCCTCGAAGAGGTCCATGGCCCTTTGCATCCGGGCCAGGACCTCGGGATCGCGGATCGGCTCCATGCCCCTATTTTAGCGCGCCGGCGGCCGGAGCGGTTCCGCCCATGGCCTCCGCCGGCGGCGCCGGCTGGGCCAGCAGGGAGAAGGGCGCGAGCCGCGGGGCGAGGGGGATGTAGCGGTTGACCCAGGCGAAGAAGCCGAGCAGCCGGAAGCGCCAGCGCAGCGCGAAAGTGGGCCGGGGGAAGACGTTGCCGGCGAGGATCGACATCGTGGCGCGATGGATATCGAGCGGTCCCTGCCCGGTCATGAAGATCTCGCGGAACGAGTGGTCGTAGTACAGGTCGACCAGGCGGAAGAACGCCGACGAGCTCTGCTCGACGAAGCGGATGTAGCGCCGCCGCAGGGGCGCGGGGTCCTTGCCCTCGCGCAGGATGGCGAGGATGGACCGTCCCGCCTCGGCGCCGCTCATCATCCCCAGGCAGACCCCCGTCGAAAAGATCGGATCGACGAACGTCGCCGCGTCGCCGGCCATGAAATAGCCGGGGCCGGCGTAGGGGGCGCAGCGGTAGCTGAAGTCGGCCAGCACGTGGGTGTCGGAGATCATGGTGGCGTCGGC
>JBKKAU010000434.1:0-1751 GCA_046714475.1 Thermoanaerobaculia bacterium | reverse complement strand
GGAGGTGCCGGTCGCGGTCGCCGCGGAGCGGTCGGTCGAAGCGGTGGTGGGCCTGCTCGCCGTGCTCAAGGCCGGAGGCGCCTATCTGCCTCTGGACGCCTCGTACCCGCGGGAGCGGCTGGAGCTGATGCTGCGCGATTCCGGGGCGCCGTTTCTGCTCGTCCAGCCGCACCTGGCCGCGCAGCTCCCCACGGAGGGGGTGCGGACGGTCCTGCTCGACGGCGGGCCGGAGACCGCGGAGGAGGCCGCGCTCCCGGACTCCGAGCCCGACAGCCTGGCTTATGTGATCTACACCTCGGGTTCGACGGGGACCCCGAAGGGGGCGATGAACACGCATCGCGCCGTGGTCAACCGGATCCTCTGGTCGCAGCGGCTGTACCGGCTGGAGCCCACCGACCGCGTTCTCCAGAAGACGCCGTTCAGCTTCGACATCTCGGTCTGGGAGCTGTTCTGGCCGCTGCTGACCGGGGCGCGCCTGGTGCTCGCCCGTCCCGAAGGTCACAAGGACAGCTCCTACCTGGCCGGCGTGATCGCCGAGCAGGGCATCACCACGATGCACTTCGTGCCGTCGATGCTGCAGGTGTTCCTGGAGGAGGCGCGGCTGCCGTCGCCGGGGCCGCTGCGGCGGGTGATCACGAGCGGCGAGGCGTTGACTCCGGGGCACCGGGAGCGCTTCCTCGCCCGCTTCGATGCCGGGCTGTACAACCTCTACGGCCCGACCGAGGCGGCGATCGAGGTGACCGCCTGGCCTTGCGCCGGGGAAGGCCTGCGCGGCACGGTGCCGATCGGCCGGCCGATCGACAACGTCACCATCCACCTGCTCGACGAGGCGCTGCGGCCGGTGCCGGTCGGTGTGCCCGGGCAGCTCCACATCGGCGGCATCGCGCCGGCGCGGGGCTATCTGCACCGGCCCGGCCTGACGGCGGAGCGCTTCGTCCCCGACCCGTTTGCGGCGTCGCCGGGGGGGCGTCTCTACGCCACCGGCGACCTCGCGCGCCATCTGCCCGACGGCACGATCGAGTACCGGGGCCGGATCGACCACCAGCTCAAGCTGCGCGGCTTCCGCATTGAGCTGGGGGAGATCGAGGCGGTGCTGCGCGACCAGCCGGGCGTGGCGGAGGCCGTCGCGGTGCTGCGCGAGGACCGTCCGGGCGACCCGCGGCTGGTGGCCTATGTGGTGGCGGCGGTCGGGGAAGAGGAGCTGCGGCAGGCCCTGGCGGACCGGCTGCCGGCGCCGATGGTCCCCTCGGCCCTGGTGCTGCTCGACGCCCTGCCGCTGACCCCCAACGGCAAGGTGGACCGCAAGGCGCTGCCGGCGCCCGGCTCCGCCTCGAGGGAGGCCCGGGGCGCGGTGCCCGGCACGCCGGTGGAGGAGAGGCTCGCCGGCCTCTGGCGCGAGCTTCTCGGGATCGAGGAGGTCCGGCTGGGCGACAGCTTCTTCGAGCTGGGCGGGCACTCCCTCAAGGCGACGCAGCTGCGCTCGCGTGTCCAGTCGATCTTCGGCCTCGACCTGCGGCTGCAGAGCTTCTTTACGGCGCAGACCCTGGGGCTCCAGGCGGAGCTCGTCGCAGCAGGGCTGCGGCAGGAGGCCGCGGCGGCTCCTCTCGTGCCCATCGTCCCCATCGGGCGCGACCGCGACCTCCCGCTCTCCTTCTCCCAGGAGCGGCTCTGGTTCCTCGACGAGCTGCAGCCCGGCAGCGCTCTCTACAACGTACCTGCCGCGTGCCGGCTCCGGGGCCCCTTGAACGTGG
>JBKKAU010000433.1:0-3349 GCA_046714475.1 Thermoanaerobaculia bacterium | reverse complement strand
AGGTCCTCCTCCATCTCCGCCAGGTTGTACGCCATCTCGTAGTAGGCGATCGACTTGGTGAAGTTGGAGGTGCCCTCGTCGAGCAGCCGCAGGCCGATGCGGTTGCCCTCGCGGTACTTGCCCTGGCTGCGCAGCGCCTCGATCAGCGCCGCGGAGGCGGTCGCCTTCAACGTCTCGCCCGGGTTCAGGTCGAGCACCTTGCGGGTCACCGCCTCGATCTCCTGGCTGCGGTTGAGATGCAGGCAGAGCAGGGCGTAGGACATCAGCAGCGTCGGGTTCTCCGGATCGAGCGACAGCGCCCGGCGGTAGCTGGAGAGCGCCCCCTTGAGGTCCTCGCGCGCCAGGCACTCCTCGCCTTTGACGAGCCAGGCCGAGGCCTCGCCCTCGACGCCGGGCAGCGGCGTCCCGGCGGCGTGGCCGGAGAGATAGCGGATCAGGTCCTGGTAGCGGAGCTTCTTGGGGTTCAGCCGCTGCGCCTGCCGGAACGCCTCCAGCGCCTTGCGGTTCCAGTGGCGGTCGAGATAGGCGAGCCCGAGCAGGTGGTAGGCCTCCTCGAAGGCGGGGTCGTGCCGCACCGCCTCCTGCAGGTGGTCGACCGCGGGGGACAGCTTGCCCATCTCGTAGCAGCAGCTGCCCAGCAGGTAGAGCGCCTGCGGCACCGGGTCGAGCTGCACCGCGCGCTCCAGGAAGAGGACGGCGCGGGCGAGGTTGCCCTGGCCGGCGTAGACCGCGCCGAGGCTGAAATGCGGCAGGAAGCTGTCGGGGTAGAGCGCCACGGCGCGCTTCAGGTACTCCTCGGCGCGGTTGTGGTCGCCGTGCTCGTAGTGGATCACGCCGCTGTAGACCAGCCCCTCGTAGTGGTCGGGCTTGACGTCCAGGACGCGGGTGAAATAGGCGAGCGCCCGCTCCCCCTCCCCTTCGTTGAAGTGGGTCTCGCCCAGGAAGTAGGCGAGCTCGTAGTTGTCGCGGTCCAGCTTGTAGGCTGACTCCAGGGCGGAGACCGCGCGCTCGATGTCGAAGCCGAAGAGCGCGTACTCGGCGTCCTCCAGGTGCTGCAGGAAGAGCTTGCGCTTGTCGCCGTGGTGCAGGGCGGCGATCCGCTCCTTGATCGAGAGGAAGCGCTCGCGCTTTTCGAGGGCGAGGAGCTGGTAGTCCATCTTGGACTCCCAGAGGTCGCTCCACTCCTCCCAGGCGATCAGCTTCTTCTGCTCCATCAGCTCGCGCAGCGTCGACAGCCCGGTCTGGCTGATGAGGATGTTCTTCTCCTGCTTGTGCAGGGCGGACAGCAGCTGCCGCACCGTCTCGGCGGTGCGCTTCACCGCCTCCTCGAGGATCGAGATCCTCTCCAGCAGGTGCTCGTCGAACGAGAAGCCCTCCTCCCCCTCGCCCTCGTACGGCTCCTCGTCCTCGCGCAGCGGTCCCGACAGCACCAGGAGCTTCTGGTGGCAGCGGACGCAGAACTCGTGGTCGTCCTTGTTCAGGGCGCCACAGACCTGGCAGTACATCACGTCGTCCGCCGCGGGCCGGCGGCCGGTGGTCTCTTCCCTCATCCTTTGGAATACTCGTAAAAGCCGCGCCCGGATTTACGGCCGAGATAGCCCGCGTCGACCATCTTGACCAGCAGCGGGCACGGGCGGTATTTCGGATCGCCGAACCCCTCGGAGAGGACCTTCAGGATGTCGAGGCAGACGTCGAGGCCGATCAGGTCGGCCAGCGCCAGAGGCCCCATCGGGTGGTTCATCCCCATCTTCATAACGTCGTCGATGGCCTCCGGCTTCCCTACCCCTTCGTAGAGGCAGAAGATCGCCTCGTTGATCATCGGCATGAGGACCCGGTTGGAGACGAAACCGGGCGCGTCGTGCACCTCGACCGGCGTCTTGCCCATGGCGCGGGAGGCCGCCTCGACCCGGTCGTAGGTCTCCTGGTCGGTGGCCAGGCCGCGGATCACCTCGACGAGCTGCATCAGCGGCACCGGGTTCATGAAGTGCATGCCGATGACCTTGGCCGGCCGGGAGGTGGCCGCCGCCAGCCTGGTGATCGAGATGGAGCTGGTGTTGGTGGCCAGGATGGCGTGCGGCGGGCAGACGCGGTCGAGCTCGGCGAGCACCCCCTGCTTGACCTCGAGCCTCTCGACCACGGCCTCGACCACGAGGTCGGCGGCCTCCAACGCGGCCAGCCGCGGCTCGGGGCGGATGCGGGCGAGCGCGCGGTCGCGGTCCTCGGCGGCCATCTTGCCCTTGCTCACCAGCCGCTCGTAGCCCTTGCCGACCTGCGTCACGCCGCGCTCCAGCGCCGCCGGCGCCGCGTCGACCAGGATGACGTCGAAGCCGCTCTGGGCCGCCACCTGGGCGATGCCGTGCCCCATGGTCCCGGCGCCGACGATCCCGATAACACCGATAGTCTTCACAGACTCCATCCAGACACCTCCCCTTGCCCGCCGTGCGGCGGTGGAAGCTGAGCCTAAGAGATCGGGGCCAGGGGGGTCAAGGAGAGGGCAGGCCCGCCGCCAGCCGCGGCGGCTCCGCCGCGAGGAAGCGCTTCAGGTCCCTTTCCGCCCGGCCGGCGAGCCGGTGGCCGGCCCGGCTGTAGCAGCGGGCGCGCCGCTCGAGGAACTCCCTCTCCCAGGGGACGTACGGCTCGAAGGGGGCGAGCGCCGCGGCGCAGAGGCGGGGCTGCACCAGCGCCTCCGTAAGGCTGAGGCGCATCAGGTGGCGGCCTTCGTTCAGCAGGTTGACGGCGAAAGGCTCCTCCAGCGCCTCATACAGCGCGGCGGCGAGCCGCGGCTCGGTCCACGTCACCCGCACGCTCTGGGTGAGGACGCGCTCGGCGAGCGGCACGTACGGCCAGGGGTCGCTCCGGAAGGCCTCGGCCGCCGCCACCAGGTGCCGGGTGGCCAGGCCGCGGCGGCGCGAGGAGGACTCTAGCAGGGCGAGCACCAACTCGGCCTCGACGGCGCTGCGGGCGCGGAGCCGCGGGAGGTAGTCCCGGGCCCGGGAGTTGCCCTGGGAGGCCAGGCACTCCGCCACCAGGAGGGTATCCAGGGAGGAGAGGGGGGCGGCGGGTTGGGAGAACCAGCGCGCGCAGGCGTGGTCGAGCTCGCCATTGACGTACTGCTGCCGGGCCTGCACCCGCGCCCGGGCCTCCGGCGCCATGTCCGGCTCGGGGTCGGGGGGCACCCGCCGCCAGAACGCGGAGCGGGCGCTGCGCAGCTCTTCGACGAGCGCCCAGTCGAGAGGGGCGCCGCGGACCTGGGGCCGGTTCTCGCCGCGCGACTGGACCAGCGACCGCAGGTCCGAGGTCCGGAACAGGCCGGACCGCCCCAGGTTGCGGGCGAAGCCGAACTCCAGCA
>JBKKAU010000432.1:0-3884 GCA_046714475.1 Thermoanaerobaculia bacterium | reverse complement strand
CACCTATAAGACGCTCACCGACAGGGTGATAATCGGCGGCCCTCGATAAATCCGGCGAGCTTCCCTGGGCGGAGGGTCCGGCGGGGCACCCTCCGCCCTTTTGCTTTTATCGGGCTGCCGGCCTGGTCGTGGCAGAATATCGGAGGACGACAATAACGAGGAGACGACGTATGCAGGTCCGCCACTACAAGTTTGACCGCATCACGTTCGATCCGGACCAGTGCTTCGGAAAAGCCTGCATCCGGGGAATACGGATGCCCGTCTCTTCCGTCCTCGCATACCTGAGCTCAGGAATGACGCAGGAGCAGATTCTTTCCGAATGGCCGGAGTTGGAGTCCGAAGACCTTCACCAGGCTCTGGCCTACGCCGCGTCGGTCCTCGAAGAGCGGGTCGTACCTCTCGTCGAGACGACTCTGTCTTGAACTTCCTCCTCAACATGAACCTTCCTCGGCAGCTCGGACGGTTGCTGGAGGCCCAAGGGCACGGATGGCGGCATGTTGGTGACATCGGTTTATACAAGGCCGAGGATCGGACGATTGTAGAGGAGGCGAAGTCAAGCCGGGAGGTCATCCTCACCCATGATCTCGATTATGGGAACCTGCTGGCCTTTTCGGGTGATTCGGAACCTTCGGTGATCATCTTCCGCCAGAGCGATGTCCAACCTGACGCGCTGTTCAAAGCGATGATGAAAAGCTGGGGCGAGTGTGGCCCCACCCTCCAGGCAGGAGCCATCGTCGTGTTCGAGGACGCCGCGGTCCGAATCCGCAGGCTACCGATCAGCCGCTCCAAGGGCTGACGCTCTGTCCCTTTGCCACCCCCACCGGCACCCTGATTTAAGGGGGCTCCATGCTACTCTTGCCGGCTCACTTTCGCGGTCCGAGGGGCTGTGGTGATCCTGTGGTATCTCATTGATGAAGATAGTCTTAACAATGAACCTTCCCTGGTTCCCCGCAGTCGGGGGAGCCAACAAGTGCAACCGCGTGCTCGCCGAAGGGTTGGCCGGGCTCGGCCACTCGGTGCGGGCCGTGGTGCCGGCCCTCGGCGTGCCTTCGCGGATCACCCTGGAGGAGTGGCGGCGCCTATTGACCGGCCAGGGCGGCCAGGGGATCGCGGCACGGCGGGAGGACGGCGTCGACGTCTTCTCCTGGAACGGCGTCGAGGTCCACGCGGTCGCCGAGCCGTCGCGGCTTCGCGCCGTCCTCGCCGAGCGGCTGCGCGACTTCCGGCCCGATTGGGCTCTGGTCTCGTCGGAAGACCCGTCGCAGAACCTGCTCGACGCCGCGCTCAAGGCCCAGGCGGCGCCCGTGGTCTATATCGCCCATACCCCGGCCTTCCTGCCCTTCGGACCGCAGGCGTTCTATCCCAGCGACCCCAGCGGACGGCGGGGGAAGATGCTCGCTCAGGTGGCGGGGATCGTCACCGTCAGCCGCTACATGGCTGACTACATCCGGCGCTGGGGCGGTCTCCAGGCCGACGTCTTCCATTTCCCCGTCTACGGTCAGGGGCCTTTCCCGGATCATGGAGCCGACGCCTCGGACGAGGGGTTCGTCACGCTGATCAATCCCTGCGCGGTCAAAGGGATCTCGGTCCTGCTGGGGCTCGCCCGGGAGCTTCCCGAGGTGCGGTTCGCGGCGGTGCCGACCTGGGGGACGACCACCGCCGACCGCGAGGCGCTGGCGGCCCTCCCCAATGTGACCCTGCTCGAACCGCGGGAGGACGTCGACCGCATCTTCGCCCGGACCCGCGTGCTGCTCATGCCGTCGCTCTGGCAGGAGGCGTTCGGCCTGACCGCGGTCGAGGCCATGCTGCGCGGCCTGCCGGTCCTGGCAAGCGACGTGGGCGGCCTCCCCGAGGCGGCGCTGGGCGCTGGCCGCGTCCTGCCGGTGCGGCCCATCGAGCGCTTCCTCGACCGCCAGGACGACAACGAGGTCACCGAGGCCGTGGTGCCCGAGCAGGACCTGGCGCCCTGGCGGGAGGCCCTGTTCGAGCTGCTCGGCGACCGGGACCTCTACGCCCGCGAGTCGGCCCGGGTACGGGAGGCCGCCCACCGCTTCGTCGCCGGTCTGAGCGCCTGCCCGTTCGTCGAGATCCTGGACCGCACGCCGCGCCGCGCCCCGGAGGCCGCCGTGGCGGCGCCTCCTTCCGAGCCCGCCGCGCCGGAAGGCGCGGGCGTCGCCGGGCTGACGCCGGAGCAGCGGGCCCTGCTGATGCTGCGCCTGCGCAAGAAGACGGCGCAGAAGGAGACGGGGCCGCCGCCGATCCCGCGCGCGCCGCGCGACGTCGAGCTGCCGCTCTCCTTCGCCCAGCAGCGGCTCTGGTTCCTCGACGAGTGGGAGCCCGGCAACCCGGCCTACAACATCCCGGCCGCGGTGCGGCTCGCGGGCGACCTCGACGTGCCGGCGTTCGCCGCCGCCATGACCGGGATCGTCCGCCGCCACGAGGCCCTGCGTACCGCCTTCCCGGCCGTCGAAGGGCGGCCCCGCCAGGTGATCGCCCCCCCGTCCGACCTGCCGGTGCCGGTGCTGGACCTCACGGCGCTGCCGGACGGGACGCGGAGCCGCGAAGTCCAGTGGCTCGGCCTGGAGCACGCGCTGCGCCCGTTCGATCTCGCCCGCGGCCCGCTGTTCCGTGTCGTCCTGGTACGGACCGCGCCGCGCGAGCACGTGACGCTGGTCTGCATGCATCACATCGTGTCGGACGGCTGGTCGGTCGGGATTCTGGTGGGCGAGCTCGGGGCTCTCTACTCGGCGTTCCAGGCCCGTTGTCCTCCGGAGCCTTCGCCCCTGCCGCCGCTGCCGATCCAGTACGTCGACTTCGCCGTCTGGCAGCGCGGCTGGCTGCAGGGAGAGCGGCTCGAGGCGCAGCTCGCCTATTGGCGCGAGCGGCTGGCCGACGCGCCGCCGGCCCTGGAGCTGCCGATGGACCGGCCGCGCCCCGCCGTGCGCACCTTCCGCGGCGACCAGACAAGGATCCAACTTCCCGAACGCCTCTGGTCGGACCTCAAGGCGTTCAGCCGGCGGCAGGGGACGACGCCGTTCATGACCGCGCTCGCCGGCTTCAAGGCGCTGCTCGCCCGTGTCACCGGCCAACGCGACGTCGCGGTCGGCACGCCGATCGCCAACCGCAACCGCGAGGAGACGGAGAGGCTGATCGGCTTCTTCGTCAACACCCTGGTCCTGCGGACCGACCTGTCGGACGATCCAGGGTTCCGCGAGCTGGTCGAGCGGGTGCGCGAGGGGACGCTCGGCGCCTACGCTCATCAGGACCTGCCCTTCGAGGAGGTGGTGAGGGCGGCGAACACCGGCCGGGACCTGTCGCGCAACCCGCTCTTCCAGGTAATGTTCGCCCTGCACAACGCCCCGGGCGAGGCTGGCGCGATGCCCGGCGTCGAGATGGAGTTCCTGCCGCTCTACGGCCGCACTGCCAAGTTCGATTTCGACCTCATGGCCACGGAGGAGGGCGGGCGGCTCAACAGCGCGGTCGAGTACAACGCCGACCTTTTCGACAAAACCTCGGTCACCCGGCTGCTCACGCACTGGCGGATTCTTCTGGAAGGCGCCCTCGCCAACCCCGAGCGCCGGCTCTCGGAGCTGCCGCTGCTGGACGAGACGCAGCGGCACCAGATCGCCACGGAGTGGAACGACACCGCCAGCGGATTCCCGCGCGAGGCGACGCTCGACCGGCTGTTCGCCGAGCGGCTGGCGCGCGATCCGGAGGCGGCCGCGGTCCTCACCGAGGACGGCCGTCTCTCGTATGCCGAGCTGGACGCCCGCGCCGGGCGGCTCGCCGGCCGGCTGCGGGACCTCGGCGTCCGTCCCGGGGACCGCGTCGGGATCTCCGTCGAGCGCTCGCCGGCCATGGTGGTGGGGCTGCTGGGGATCGCC
>JBKKAU010000431.1:0-1240 GCA_046714475.1 Thermoanaerobaculia bacterium | reverse complement strand
GGGCTACTGGAACCGCCCGGAGCTGACGGCGGAACGGTTCGTGGAGGCGGAGGGCCGGCGCTGGTACAGGACGGGCGACCTGGCGCGGTACCGGCCGGACGGCCTGCTGGAGTTCATGGGCCGGGCGGACCAGCAGGTCAAGGTGCGCGGCTTCCGCATCGAGCTGGGGGAGGTCGAGGCGGCCCTCGCAGGGCTGCCCGGCGTCCGGCAGGCGGCTGTGGTGGCGCGGAACGAGGGTCCGGACCGGCGGCTGGTGGCCTTCGTGGTGCTGGAGGGGGAAGTCGATCCGCGCCGTCTGCGGGAGGGCCTTCGGGCGTCGCTCCCCGAGTACATGGTCCCCGGTGAGATCGTGGCGGTCGATACGCTGCCGCTTTCGCCCACCGGTAAGGTGGACCGCCGCGCCCTGGTCGAAGCCAGCCGGGAGCTGGCGGCCCGGAGTGCCGCGGCCCGCTACGTCGTTCCCCGTACCGCGACGGAGCAGCTCGTCGCCAAGATGTGGGCCGACCTGCTCGGCGTCGAAGCGCTGGGAGCCCACGACAGCTTCTTCGACCGGGGTGGTCATTCGCTGCTCGCCACCCGGGTGGTGTCGCGGGTCCGCGCGGTCTTCGGCGTGGAGCTGCCGTTGCGCGCACTGTTCGAGGAGCCCACGGTCGAGGCTTTCGCCGCCCGCGTCGAGGCGGCGCCGCGGGAGGCTCCTGGGCTCCAGGCGCCGCCCATCGTGCCGGTGCCTCGCGACGGCTCGCCATTGCCGCTCTCCTTCGCCCAGGAGCGGCTCTGGTTCCTCGACCGGCTGGTCCCCGGCATGGCGATCTACAACATGCCGTTCAGCCTCCGGCTCCCCGGGCCGCTGCCCCTGGCGGTCCTCGCGGCCAGCCTGTCGGAGGTGGCGCGGCGGCACGAGGCGCTGCGCACCCGGTTCGCGGTCGTCGCCGAACGTCCCGTCCAGGTGATCGATCCGCCGTCCGAGATCCCTCTGCCGGTGGTCGACCTCGCCGGTCTGCCGGGGGGCCCACGGGCGGACGAGGCCCGGCGGCTGGCCGCGGACGAGGCGGCGCGGCGGTTCGACCTCGAAGCCGGGCCGATGCTGCGCGCCGGGCTCCTGCGTCTCGCGCCGGACGACCATGTCCTCCTCCTCACCCTGCACCACATCGCCTCCGACGGCTGGTCCATGGGCGTGCTGGCGCGTGAGATCGAGGCGCTCCTGCCGGCGTTCGCCGCCGGCCGGCCCTCGCCGCTGCCG
>JBKKAU010000430.1:0-10755 GCA_046714475.1 Thermoanaerobaculia bacterium | reverse complement strand
GCCCTGACGGGCAACGCCTCGCTCAAGAAGTTCCTGGAGCTCCGCGCCGCCGCCTTCGAGAACGACGACTATTACGCCAGCGACGTCGCCTGGATGGACCTCGACGCGCCCGTCGAGGTCACCATCGGCCCCTACGAGACCTACGAGGACGAGCTGTTCGGCTACAAGGCGGCCTTCGAGTCCTTCGTCACGGTCAACCTGCCCAAGGAGTCGCAGGCCCTGGCCCGCTACAAGGAGCGGCTCCCCTGGCTGGAGCGCAACCTCCCCCTCCCGGACCAGCACAAGCAGACCCGCGGCACCGAGAGCCCGATCCGCGTCGTCGATACCGTATTCACCGCCGGCGACACCCGGGCCGGCGTCCAGACCATCGCCTTCAACCTGCCGAACGACGAGCGGGTGCGCGAAGCCAAAGGCTCCAAGAAGGTGCTGCTGCGCAACACCATGCGCGCCAAATACGACCAGATCCTGGTGCCGATCGCCCAGCGCGTCCTCGCCACCGACCAGGTGGACGACATCTCCTTCGAGGCCTACTTCGACGAGGTGCTCCATCACGAGCTGTCGCACGGCCTGGGCCCCGGCAGCATCACCGTCGACGGCCGCAAGACCGAGGTGCGCAAGGAGCTCAAGGAGCTCTACTCGACGCTCGAGGAAGCCAAGGCCGACGTCATGGGGGTCTACAACATCCTGGCCCTGATGGAGCGGGGGGAGATGCCGGCCGAGCTGCGGCGGTCGCTCGAGCCGACCTACGTCGCCGGCCTCTTCCGCTCCGCCCGCTTCGGCGTCGACGAGGCGCACGGCCAGGGGGTGGTCGCGCAGTTCAACTACCTGCTGGAGAAGGGGGCACTGGTCGTCGACGAGCAGGGCCGCTTCCGGGCGGTCTCCGAGAAGTTCCCGGCCGCGTTGCGCGACCTGCTCGCCGAAATGCTGCTGCTCCAGGCGACCGGCGACTACGCGGGGACGAAGCGGTTCCTCGACACCTACGGCAAAGCAAGCGAGAGCCTGCGCGCCGCGATCGGCCGTCTCGGCAACGTGCCGGTCGACATCCGCCCGGTCTACGCGGCGGACCCCAAATAGCCCACGGCTAGCGGACGCCCAGCAGCTCGACCTCGAAGACCAGCGTGGCGTTCGGCGGGATCACCCCGCCGGCGCCGCGGGCGCCGTAGCCGAGCGCGGCCGGGATCACCAGCTTCCGCTTGCCGCCGACCTTCATGCCGGCGACCCCTTCGTCCCAGCCGCGGATGACCTCTCCCCCGCCGAGCCGGAAGCGGAAGGGCTGCCGGCGGTCGAGGCTGGAGTCGAACTTAGTGCCGTTCTCCAGCCAGCCGGTGTAGTGGACTTCGACCGTCTGGCCGGCCCGGGCCTCGTGGCCCTGGCCGGGTTCGAGGTCGGTGATCTTGAGACCGGACGCGGTGGTGCTCTCTTCGCTCATCGCTCTCTCTCCTGGGGCGGATTCCTCACGCCCAACAGCTCGAACTCGAAGACCAGCGTGGCGTTCGGCGGCACGACGCCCCCGGCGCCCTGCTTGCCGTAGCCCAGCTCGGGAGGCAGGACCAGCCGCCGCTTGCCGCCGACCTTCATGCCGACCACCCCTTCGTCCCAGCCCTTGAGGACGTCGCCGGCCCCGACACGGAAGGTGAGCGGCTCGTTGGCGTCCTGGCTCGACTCGAACTTGGTGCCGTCGGTGAGCCAGCCGGTGTAATGGACCTCGACCACCTGCGTGAGGCGGGCCTCTTCCCCTTCGCCGACCTTGAGGTCGACGTACTTCAGGCCGGAGCGGGTGACGATCTCCTTGCCCGCCGGCTCCGATTGCCCGGCCTTGTCCTCCTGCGGGATGGACGCGGCGGACGCCGATAGCGCTCCCATGACAGCCAGCACGGCCGCCAGGGGGGCGTGGATCTTTCTGAGCTTCATGGTGCTCTCCTGCGGGGACCTCCTCCTGAAACGGCGGCAGGTCTCCCCGAGCGGGAAGACTCGATTCTACGTCAAGCCGGCCTGCGGACGACTGTACCGCCTTTAACGACCGCGGCGACCGGATTGATTCCGTAATGGTAGGCCAGATGAAGGAGGTTGGGCGCGTCGAGCAGGACCAGGTCCGCCCGCTTGCCCGGCTCGATGGAGCCGATCTCGGCGCCGAGGCCGAGGCAGCAGGCCGAGTTCAGGGTGGCGGCGGTCAGGCTCTCCTCGATCGACAGGCCGAGCTCGAAAACGGCCAGGACGAGGACCATCGGCATCGACTCGGTGTGCGACGAGCCGGGGTTGCAGTCGGTCGCGAGCGCCACCGGCACCCCGGCTTCGACCAGCCGGCGGGCCGGCGCGTAGCGGTGCTTCATCAGGAAGAAGCTCGTCCCGGGCAGCAGCACGGCGGTGACCCCCGAGCGCGCCAGCGCCTCGACGCCGCGCGGTGAGACGGCGATCAGATGGTCGGCGGACAGGGCGCCCAGCTCGGCCGCCAGCTCGGCGCCGCCGGAGTCCTCGAACTCGTCGGCGTGAAGGCGGGGGGCGAGGCCGTGGCGGACGCCGGCTTCGAGCACCCGCCGCGACTCGTCGGCCGAGAAGACGCCATGCTCGCAGAAGACGTCGCAGAAGCGCGCCAGACCCTGCTCCGCGGCGGCGGGGACGATCTCCTCGCAGACCAGGTCGACATACCGGCCGCGGTCGTGCCGCCATTCCGGGGGTATCTCGTGGGCGGCGAGCAGCGTCGGCACGAGGTCGACCGGGTGCTCCCGCGATGCCCGCCGGATCGCCCGGAGCTGTTTGAGCTCGTCGTCGAGCGACAGGCCGTAGCCGCTCTTCGCCTCGGCGGTGGTGGTGCCGTGGGCGAGCATCAGGTCGAGCCGCCGGCGGACGCCGCCGGCCAGGGTCTCCTCGTCCGCCCGCCGCGTCGCCGCGACCGTCGAGAGGATGCCGCCGCCCGCCGCGGCGATCTCCTGGTAGGTCTTGCCCGCCAGACGCGCCGCGAACTCCTCCTCGCGGCTGCCCGCCCACGGCAGGTGCGTGTGCGGGTCGACGAACCCCGGGACCAGCGTGCCGCCGCAGCCGTCGAGCCGCTCGGCGTCCGCCAGCTCCCCCAAGAGCCGCCGCCGCTCCTCCGCCGGGCCGGCGAAGGCGATCCGCCCGTCGCGGCAGACCACCTCGGCGTCCCGGATCCGCCGCACCCGGCCCTGCTCGGCGCCGCGGCGCGGCTCTCTCCCTTCCGGGGTCGCCACCTCGGCGAGGTTGTGGATCAACAGGTCTCCGCTCACTCCGTCTCCAGTCCGGTCCGTCGCCGCCCCAGCTCGCGGACCTCGCGCCGTGCCCAGGCCTCGACCTCCTCCCACGCCAGCGGCACGGCGAGACGGGGCATCGGCTCCTCCTCCGCGGCCGAGAGGTCGGCCAGCCCTTTCAAGGCCTGGAGGGGGAAGTCCCGTACATGGCCGAACTTGTCCTCGGCGCGGGCCAGCAGGCCGGCGAGCGGCAGCCCGCGGCAGAGCAGGTAGAGGTCGGCGAAGTCGCGGCGGGTGCCGCGGCTGACAATGGCCGCGAGCTTCATGAGGCCGAGGTCGACCGCGGAGGCGACCGCGAGGCCGGCGAAGTCCTCGAACGGCTCGGCCAGCGGATAAGGATAGTAGAAAAAACGGACGCCCACGCCCTCCAGGCGGGCGAAGAGATAGCCGTCGCGCGCCGTCTCCACCTCGGTGGAGGGCTCAAGCGCCAAGAGCCCGGCCAGGAGATCGCGCCGATCCGGGCTGGCCAGGCGGTTGGTGCCGCTCATCAGGTCGAGGTCCCGCACCGGCCGGTGCCCCACGTGGAGGGCCAGCGCCGCGGAGCCGGCGAGGTAGAGCTCCTCGGCCCAGGGGCGCTCCGCCATCCGGCCGAGGAGGGCCTGGGCATGCGGCGCCAGCGATTCGGGATGGTTCAGAGCGGCCACAGCTCCCTCACGGTCCCAACGGTTTCCGGATCGGCCCCGCCCGCGGCGGCGCTGAGGACCAGCTCCCAGAAGGCGCGGCTGCGGACGGAGAGCTGGCGGGCGCCGCGACGCCGGAGCCAGGCGGCGAGCTCCCGCTCGGGGACGTTCTCGACGAGCCAGACGAGGTCGACCGAGTCGCCGTCTTCGAGGAGGCGGGCGATCAGCAGCGGCCGGGCCTCCGGCGCGGCGAGCGCGTCCGGATCATAGTCCGGGAAGAGCCGGAGCGCGCCGGCGGGGATCTCCGGCTTCAAGCCCGCTTGCGGGGCAGGGTCAGGACGGTGGCGGTGCTCCGCTCCTCGTCCATCTCCGCCTCCAGGATGCGCTGGAAGAGGTCGAGAGAGTTCTTGAACTTGAGCTGCAGCTCGCGGCGGTGGGCGCGCAGCTCGTTGATCTTGCCCTCGATCCGGGTGGACTGCTCGATGGCCTGCTGCACGATCCGGTCGGCGGCCATCTCGGCCTCCCTGACCGTCAGCTCGGCCTCGCGGCGGGCGTTGGCGGTGATCTCGTCGGAGACCTTCTGGGCGCGCAGCAACGTCTGCTGGAGCTGGTGCTCGCGCTCGCCGGCCTCCTCCAGGCGCTGCCGGAACCAGCGGTTCTCCCGCTCCAGCTTGTCGACCTGAGCGAGCCGCATGGTCAACTCCTCGGCCAGCAGAGTCAGGAAGCCCTCGACCTCGGTCGGATCGTAGCCCCTCATCCTCTGGTTGAAACGCATCTTCTGGATTTCGAGCGGCGTGAGAGCCATGGTCGATTCTCCTGGCGAGAAGCCTCGGGCGTAGCGTTCCTGGTCCGAAAAAAGGATAGCTAGCTTAGCATGAATCCCATCAGATCAAGGGGCCAGCGGGGCTCAGCGCCGGGGTCCGAACAGGGCCGTCCCCACCCGCACATGGGTCGCGCCCTCCTCGACCGCCACCTCGAAGTCGTCGCTCATCCCCATCGACAGCCAGCCGGGGAAGCCCTGCCACTCGGGACGGACGGCGAGGTCGTCGCGCAGCTCGCGCAGGCGGCGGAACCAGGGACGGGACTCTTCCGGTGTCTCGCCCTGGGGCGGGATCGCCATCAGGCCGACGACGCGCAGGTGCCGGAGACCGGCGAGAGGACGCACGGCGCCGGCCAGCCCCTCCGGCGCGAACCCGTGCTTGCTCTCCTCCCCCCCGAGGTTGATCTCGAGGAAGCCGGAGACGGTCCGGCCGCGGGCCGCGGCTTCGCGGTCGAGAGCCTCGGCGATCCTGGGACGGTCGACCGAGTGGAAGGTCGTGAAGAGGTCGAGGGCGGGTTTGACCTTGTTCGATTGGAGAGGGCCGATCAGGTGCCACTCGGGGGTGGCGCCGGCAGGGAGGAGCGCGGTGAGGTCGCGGCTCTTGGCGACCGCCTCCTGGACACGGTTCTCGCCAAAGACCCGCAGGCCCGCCTGCCAGGCTTCGGCGAGGGCGGCGGCGGGTTGCGTCTTGCTCGCCCCGACCAGGACCACGTCGCCGGGCGTGCGACCGGTGGCGCGGCAGGCGGCTTCGACGCGAGACGTGATCGAGGCCAGCCGCGCCGCCAGCGGCGCGGGCCCGGCGCTCACGAGGCCTGCGCCTCCTCCAGGAAGAGGATGCGCCTGCAGGAGTCGCACTGGACCAGGTCGTTGCCGTTGCGGATCTCGACCACGGTCTGCGGCCGGACGCGGTAGTTGCACGCGCCGCAATGCCACTCGCGCATCCGGGCGCCGGGGCGCTCGATCGGCCGGACCGGGGCCAACGCGCCTCCGGGATAGCGTTCGAGAAGCCGGTCGAAGGCGGAGGAGACATTGCGCGGCAGCTTCCCCCGCAGTCCGGCGATCCGTTCCTGGAGCTGGGCGACCTCCGCAGCCACCCCCGGCTTCTCGCTCTCCCAGCGGGCGAGCTCCGCCGCGTACCGCTCGTCGAGCTCGCGGAAGGCCTCACGCTGGGCGTCGAGGTCTTTCTGGGTCTGCTCGACGCGCTCCAGCGACGCGAACCCCTGCTCCTCGAAGCCGGAGATCTGCGCCTTGACCGTGTCGATCTCCTGCAGCAGGGCGCCGTACTCGCGCTGGGTGGTGACCCGGTTGATCTGCTGCTGGTACTTCTTGAGCTTCTCCTGCGCGTCCGAGGCCGCCGACTCGGCGGTCCGCCGGTCGCGGGCCGCCGCTTCCGCGGCCTCCTCCAGGGTTTCGATCTCCGCCTTGCGGGCGGAATGCTCCTGATGGAGCTCGCGCATCCAGTCCGGGATGCCGTGCAGGCGGTGCTCGGCGGACCGCAGGTGATCCAGCGAGCTCTGCAGCTCCACGATGGTCTCGAGATACGGGTTCATGGAAGACTTTCCCCACTCCTCTCCGGCAAAAGACGCGCCGCCACGATCCTCGAAGGCAATTCCACGGGAAGTGGGTCCACCTGGATTCGAACCAGGGACCAGCCGGTTATGAGCCGGCTGCTCTCACCGCTGAGCTATGGACCCGGAGAGCCCCGGTCAGGGCGGCTCGTCAGTATATCAAAGCGGACCGCCCACCTGCCCTCGAGACCGGGCCTCCTGGCCGGGCGGCAGATCGCCGCAGGCGAAGCTCTTCCATGCCTCGGCCAGCCGGCGCGCCATCTCGGCCGTCCGCCGCGGATCGGAGACCGGGACGCTCCCCCGCTCGCCCCAGCGCTCCAGCCGCAGCAATGGCTCCCCGCGGCCCTGGAGGGGCGGCGTGACGTCGAAGGCGCGCTCGAGACGGCCCAGGATCTCCCCGGCGGCGTCGGGGACGGGGGCCGGCGGCGGCTGGACCTCCCCCCCGGCGAGCAGCCGCAGGCGGGCGCGGTAGTAGTCCGGCTCGGGCGGCGCGAAACGCGACTCCCAGAGGAGCTGGTCGTCCCCCTCGACCAGCGAGAACCGGTTGACGCCGTTGGTCAGATAGAGCTCGGAGACCGCCGGCGGCGAGACCGGGCGGAACAGGCTCGGGACCGCGGCCGGCGGCACCGGCCCGCCCGCGGCCTCCACCAGGGTGGCCCACAGCCGCGCCGCGCCGGTGTGCCCCTCCTGGGCGGCGCGGAGCTCCCGCCCGGAGCCGGCGGGCAGCTTGACGACCAGCGGCACCTCCAGGAGCTGGCGCCCAAGGTTGCCGCCGCGCCCCATCTGCCCCTGCTCGCGGAACTCCTCGCCATGGTCCGCGGTCACCACCAGCAGCGTCCGGTCCCACTGGCCGCTGGCGCGCAGGGCTTCGAGCAGCCGGCCGAGCTTCTCGTCCGCCCAGGCGACGTTCAACAGGTACATGTCCCAGAGCCGCCGCCGCCTCGCCTCGGGCAGCGGCACGCCGGGGTCGAAGAAGGTTTCGAGCTGCAGCGGCCGGATGCGGGCCGGCAGCTCGCGCGCCCGCGCGCCCTGGAGCCGCGACAGCATGCGCCGGCGCAGGATGTACGGCGCCTGCGGCTCCGGGATGTGGACCCAGACGAACCGGCGGTGGCCTTCGAGCTCTTTCAGGGCGCCGGCGCCGTCCTTCCCCTTGCCTCCCGCCTCGAAGACGTCGAACCCCTGGTCGAAGCCCCGCTCCCTGGTGTACCAGGGTCCAGTGGGATAGGCTGCGGTGCCGTAGCCCGCGGCCTTGAGCGCCTCGGCGAGGGTGAGGAGGTCGGGCGACAGCGGCGGGCTGCCGGCGTGAAGGAGCTGGTGCTGCCACGGCCGCAGGCCGGTCAGCAGCGAGGCCATGGCCGGCGCGCCCCAGCTCGACGCGGCGACCGCCCGCCCGGACCAGTCGGCCTGCCGGATCAGCGCGTCGAGGTGCGGGGTGAGCCCCGGCTCACTGCTGCGACCATGGAGGCCACCCACCGCGTCGGCGCGCAGCGAGCTGAAGGTGACGAGGACGATCGGACCGTCGTGACCGTCCTGAGGGGTGTCCGGCGACGGATCGCCGCTGCAGGCGAGCAGGAGCGAGAGCGGCAGCAGAAGTGCCACCGCCTTCCAGAGACTACGGTTCAAGAGAGCACGCCCGCCCAGGACTCCCCGCTCAGAGCGCCGTCTGGGGGTAGAGCTGCCGGTAGCTGTCCGAGAGCACCAGGATCCGCTTGACGTAGGTCTTGGACTCCTCGATCCCCAGCCCTTCGAGGAAGCGGTCGAGCTCGCGCGCTCCCGCCTCGTTCCACAGACGCTTGATGCGGTACGGGCCGCCGTTGTAGCCGGCGAGCGCCAGCTCGACGTTGCCGTCGAACATCCGCAGCACCTGGCTGAAGTAGGTGGTGCCGAGCCGGACGTTGTACGCCGGGTCGGACAGCCGCTCGTGCTTGTACTCCAGGCCGATCTTGCCCGCCAGCTCGCGCGCCGTGGCCGGCATGAGCTGCATCAGCCCGCGCGCCCCGGCCCAGCTCTGGGCGTTGGTGTCGAAGGCGCTCTCCTGGCGGATGATGCCGTACACCAGGTAGGGCGGCAGATGGTTCGTGCCCGCCCAGGCGCGGATCGTCTCCTGGTAGTCGAGCGGATAGTAGAGCCGGCGCGCCTCCTCCGGCAGGGTGGCCTGGAAGGGTCCGCCCAGCGCCGGGAAGGCGTCGCGGATCATCAGCACGCTCTTGCGGCGGTCGCCCTTGCGCGCCAGGATCAGCGCCTCCAGCGCGCGCATCGAACGCGTCTGCGCCTTGTCGGCGACCAGCGCCGACTCGACGGTCGCCAGATCTTCGAGCCCCAGGTCGGTCAGCAGCCGCGCCCGCACCAACGCCGGGTCCTGCGGCCAGGGCTCTGCCTCTCCGGGGGCGCCGGGGCCGGCCGGGACCGGCCTCCTGCTCAGCCGGGCGAGGGCGCTCTTGCGGTAGAAGTCGGTCGTGTCCGAGCCGGCGACCTCGGAGTAGATCTGGGTCGCCCGCTCGCCCTCGCCCAGGGCCTCGAAGGCCCGGGCGGTCCAATACCGCCCACGGCGGCCGTTGGAGTCCTTCGGGTAGAGCTCGAACAGCTCGGTCCAGTAGCCGATCGCGCCGGTGTAGTTGCCCTGGCCGTAACTCTGCCAGCCGCGGTTCCAGAGGTTGGCCGCGCCGGTCGTGTCCGCCGCGTCGATGCGGCGGAGCTTGCGGAGATAATCGATGGCGCGGTCGAAATCCCCGTCTTCGAGGGCGTCGGCGTAGAGGGAGCGCAGGGCCTTGGTGGCCAGCTCCGGATCGGCGCCGCTCTGCGCCACCTTCTGCAGCGACTGCCGGGCGGCGCGGCGGTACTGAAGCCGCTCGGCGGCCGGCAGGTTGTCGCGCCCGCGCTGCGCCGTCGCCACGTCCTCGGCCGCCTGGGCGCGCTCCCACTCGAGCGCCGCCGCCTTACCGGGCGTCGGGGCGGAACGGGAACCGAGCACCGTCAGCGCCTCGTCGCCGCGGTTCTGGAGCGTCAGCGCGCGCGCCTTGAGCAGATGCCAGTCGAGGTCGCGGTGCCCCAGGTCGACCGCGTCCAGAGCCGCCAGGGCGCTCGGCCCGAGCTTCAGACCGAGCAGGGCCTCGGACCGCTGCTTGATCTCGCCGGCGGTCAGGAAGGCGGACCAGACGAGGCCGCCGGTGGGCTGGCGGAAGACCTCGGCGACCTTGAGCTCGGAGGCGACCGCCGGGGCTTCGGTCAGCAGCCGCCGGGCCGCGGCGCGCTGGATCTCCAGGTCGCCCTGGCGGACGCCGATCTCCCAGGCGAGCTTCTCGAGATCGGTCGCCGGCTCGCCGCGCAGGCCTTCGCGCCGCTTGCGCTCGACCAGCTCCAGGGCGCGCCGCGCGTCGCCGCGCTCCCACGAGAGCGTCGCCGCCTCGAGCAGCGCGCGCGGGCGCAACGGCGAGGCCGGGTAGTCCCCCAGCAGCTTGGCGAGCGAGGTCTGCGCCAGCAGGATGTGCCCCCGCTCGCGCGCGTTCTGGCTCAAGAGGTAGAGCCGCCAGTCCTCCAGCACCCCCTTGGGGTCGGCGGCCTGGAACAGCCGCTCCTCGGCGACCGCGGGCTGCCGGCAGGCGTGGGCGTAGAAGCCGGAGAGGAGCCGCGCGAAGGACGAATCCGGCCCCTTGGCGGCGGCCACCGCGGCGAGCGTCTTGGACGCGCCGGCGCAGTCCCGGCGGCGCAACGCCGCCGCGGCCTCCTGGAACTGCACGGCGGTGCGGTCCGAGAACCCGGGCATCGGCGCGGACCCGTATCGGACCGGCACCTGCGTGGCGGAACCCAGCAGCAGCGGCACGAGCAGGGCGAACGTGAGGGAGACGGGGGTGCGACGGATCCTGCGGCGTGCACGTCTCACGGCTTTGTTCCTACCTCTTTGTGTCCGGCGGCGATACGCCGCCGCCGGAAGTTACAACCAGCGATCCGGATCCAAATTTCAGATCCCGAGGGCCCGCGCGTCCCCGGCTGCCAGGATCCGCACCAGCTCTTGGTAGAAGTAGTCGGTCGACTTGAGGATCCGCGCCTCGACCCGCTCCTCGTACATCTGGCGCGAGCGGTCGATGTCCTCCTTGAGACGTTCATAGACGTCGCGGTTGCGGCGGCCCTCTTCGACCTGCTCCTCATTGTAGAGCTTGATCTCGCTCACCAGAAGGCGGGCCAGCCGGCGCGCCTCCTCGTGCAGCGCCTCGTCATTGGGCGACACCGGCACGCGCGTGGTGGCGAAGGCCCAGCCCGGACCCTGGACGTCGCTCGGCGGCCGCACCTCGGACGTACCGGCGGCGGCCGTGGAGTCGGCGGTAGCCGCCGGGGCCGCGAGGGGAGGCGGCGGCGCGACCGGCCGCAACGGCGAGACCGGGGCGGGCTCGCGCGGCGGCTCCGGCTCGCGGAACGAGGAGCGGGGCAGCAGGACCGTGTCCTGCGCGCCCTGGGGCTCGGGCTCCGGAGCGGTGGCGGCCGTGTCG
>JBKKAU010000429.1:0-1620 GCA_046714475.1 Thermoanaerobaculia bacterium | reverse complement strand
TCGCCTTCCTGCTGATGGAGCTGGTCTGGTACCGGATGCTCGCGCCCCTGCTCGGCGGCTCGTCCTACACTTTCGGGCTGATCCTCGCCGTCGCGCTCCTGGGGATCGGCCTGGGCGGGCTGCTCTACGGCGCCGGGGCGCGCCAGCGCCGGCCCACGCTGCTGGCGTTCGCCTCCACCTGCGCCCTGGAGGCGTTGCTGATCGCGCTGCCTTTCGCCCTGGGCGACCGGCTGGCGCTGCTCGCGGCGCTGCTGCAGCCTTTCGCCAGCGCCGGCTTCCCGGCCCTGGTCGCCGGCTGGACCGTGCTGACGGCCCTGGTCGTGCTGCCGGCGGCGCTGGTGGCCGGCTACCAGTTCCCGCTGCTGATCGCCCTGCTCGGCAGCGGCCGGGAGCGGGTGGGGCGCGAGGTCGGGGTGACCTATGCCGCGAACACGGTCGGCGCCATCGCCGGCTCGATCGCCGGCGGCTTCGGGCTGCTGCCGCTGCTGTCGGCCCCCGGCACCTGGCGCCTCGTCGTCCTGCTGCTGCTCGGGCTCGCCGTTTGGGCGGTGCTCGCCGCGCTCCGTGCGGCAATCCCGTGGCGCGCGGCCATCGCGCCGCTCGCCCTGGGCGCGGCCGGCCTGCTGCTCTGCTTCGCGCCGGGGCCGAGCGCCTTCTGGCGGCATACCCCGATCGGCGCCGGCCGGCTCGATACCTCATGGAAAGGGCCGAACGAGTTGCGGGACGCCTTGCACCAGCGGCGCCGCGGCATCGTCTGGGAGCGCGACGGCGTCGAGAGCAGCGTCGCCCTCGAAGGCAAGCACGAGTATGCGTTCCTGGTCAACGGCAAGGCCGACGGCAGCGCCCGCGCCGACTCTCCGACCCAGGTGATGGGCGGGCTTGTCGGCTCCCTGCTGCACCCCGACCCGCGGCGGGCCCTGGTGATCGGGCTCGGCACCGGGAGCACCGCCGGCTGGCTCGCCCAGGTGCCGACCATGGAGCGGGTCGACGTCGTCGAGCTCGAGCCGGCGATCGTGGACGTCGCGCGCGCCTGCGCCGCGGTCAACCAGCAGGCGCTGTCCAACCCCAGGGTGCACCTGTCGATCGGCGACGGCCGGGAGGTCCTGCTGGCGGGGAAAGGTACCTACGACATCATCTTCTCCGAGCCGTCGAACCCCTACCGGGCGGGTATCGCGAGCCTCTTCACCTCCGATTTCTACGAGGCGGTGCGGCGGCGGCTGCGCCCCGGAGGCATGTTCCTGCAGTGGCTCCAGGGGTACGAGCTCGACGCCCAGGTGGTGCGCACGGTCTACGCCACCCTGGGGTCCGTCTTCCCCGCGGTCGAGAGCTGGGAGGTCAACTCCGGCGACCTGTTGCTGATCGCGACGATGAAGCCGGTGGCGCACGACCTGGACCGGGTGCGCGCCCGGACTGCCGCGCAGCCCTATCGGAGCGCCCTCTCCTGGACCTGGGGCGTCGAGGGGGCCGAGGGCTTCTACACGGGCTACGTCGCCTCGCCGGCCTTCAGCCGCGCGGTCCGCGCGGCCGAAGGCGACTGGATCGACACCGACGACCGCCCGTTGCTGGAGTTCGGCTTCGCCCGCAACCTGGGGCGCTCCGGCCTGTTCCGGACCTCGGAGC
>JBKKAU010000428.1:0-13284 GCA_046714475.1 Thermoanaerobaculia bacterium | reverse complement strand
TTACCGGAATCCCCGCCCTGCGTTTGCGCCGCCCCCGCCGGAGCCAGGGGCGGGCAGCTCCCGGGCCGTTGGGTGGGGGAAAGCTCGATACGCCACTGCACGGTGCGGGGCCCGTGGGTGGGGGAGATGAGATGGGACGGGCGGGTGTGGAATGGGTGGGCGCGCCAGAGGAACGGAGGACGGCTGTTCACGGCCGGAGTCTCTGGCGCGTCCCACCCGGCCTTGTGGATCAACGGTGCCGTCCACGCGGAGACCGAGCGTAGAGAGGATGGGGGCAGGTTGGCGCAGCCTGCGGAGCCAAGCTGCGGTGTCGAGCGGCAGGAGCTTCCGGTGGAAGGCTGGCTTTCCGGCACGCGCGTCCAGGCGTACTCGTTTCCGCCGGCGGCTCGCCCGTGGTGAAGGTGGAGATCGACCCGGAGATGGCCTTCCCGGACGTGGATCGCAGCAACAACACCTGAACGCGGTTAGGCTCTCGTCCCCACTCCCCACCATGACAAGCCCCTCTCCCGGTCCACGGGAGAGGGGCTTGTCATGCGTCGGTGCGCTTCAACAGGGGCACGGGACGTCGGTGTAGGTGCAGTACGGCGCTCCTCCCCCCTCCACCGGACATATACATGAATGCGTGCCGAAGGGGCAGACGATGCCTCTCTCCCTGTGCGGTGCCGGTTGGGCCGGCGCCTGGGTTGCGCCGAACCCGAGCGCCGCCAGCACGGCCGTGCCTGCGAGGACGCGAATAGTACGGATGCCGAGCATGGAAAACTCCTTCTAGAGAGGGAGGTGTCATCGCCTCCACCAGAGATTATGTCTTGCTATTTAGGCTTCCGTCAAAGTCGCGCTCCTTCCCCCCGCGATCTCGATACGCTACTGCACGGTGCGGGGCCCGTGGGCGGGGGAGATGAGATGGGGGCGGGCGGGGAATGGGTGGGCGTGCCAGAGGAACGGAGGACGGCTGTTCACGGCCGGAGTCTCTAGCGCGTCCCACCCGGCCTATAGATTCAACGGTGCCGTCCACGTGGGGGCCGAGCGTAGAGGGGATGGGGGCAGGTTGGCGGAGTGGAGCGGAGCCAAGCTGCGGGGGAGGGGTGCCGTCACCACGGCGGCTGAGCCGACGGAGGAGCTCCGGCGGAGGAACTCCGGGCGGCAGACCAGGGTCGGTAGAGGGCCGGAGCCGGAGCTGCTCCGGCGGGGCACGAGGGCTTGCAGGAGAGGCGGGCGATTGCGTCAGCAATAGAGGGGGAAGGGTGCCGTCCACCTCCGGACGTGCGGAGTTCCCGCACACGGCTCCTCAAGACACGGATTCGGCTGCGCACTTCAAATGGTATGGACGATCGAGGTCGCAGCAGCTGATATTTAGCCAAGAGGCGGTTGCACCGTGGAGGGGATCACCTGGGTGCTGTTCAACCTCTTCGCCGCGGCCGGCGGCTCCGGGGGACGACAGGCGGCGGGACCGCCGTCGCGGCGAGGAGGTTCTGCTGTCGGGCTCAACGCCTACTCAGTCATCTATCTTGGTCCGGCGCCGGGCGTAGAAGCCGCCCGAGAGGAGCAGCACGGCACCGAGGCCGACCATCCCCAACTCCGGCCTGACCGGCCGTAAGGGGGCCGGGCGCTTGCCAAAGGACACGGTCGAATTGTTCAGCGTGCCCATGACCACGTGAGAGGGACCCCCCTCCTCGTGGAACTTGAGGGGGCCGCTGATCATCGTGAGCTTGTCGCCGGGACCGGGCGGGATGGAGTGAATGATGCCCTGGAACACCGCCGGCTGGGTGGAAACCAGGGTCAGGCCGTTAGTCTCGAGCCGGAGGAAGAACCGCATGGTAGCGGTGGCCGGGAACTGCTTGTTCCCCAGCGACAGCACCGCGCCGGATGAGCGGCGGGCCGGATCGAGCGTGGCGAAGATGGTCCCGCCGTCGTTGGTCTCCCCGCTCATCGCGAAATTGGACCAGGTCACGGCCCTGCTCTTGGAGGGGCTCTCGAAGGTTTCGACCTGGGCCAGGGACTGGGTCCCGGTCAGCGTGGCGGTGAAAGCCGATCCGCTCACCGTGCCCGAGGTCTCGCATTCGACGATACCTTGTGCATGACAATCGTCCTCGGTCACCGCCTGGGCTGCTGGGGTGGCTACCAGGGCCAGGACCGCTGCGGCTCCCAACATGGTCAACACGACACGTCTCATAGCTGACTCCTCTCTGGAAACTTCGACACCCCACTATGGAGCGCGAAGCGAACCGTCTGGCGAGCCGTTCATTTATTCATAGTATAACATTTATTATAATTATCTTTCATGCTGCTGAAGGCCTATGGGCCGCGGCTCCCTCGGCCGGGCCTCCGCGCTCGCTGGTCCCCCTTTTCCTGGGGAGAGCACCACGATAGCGGTGTAGCCGGAGGCGATCAGGCTGGCGACGATCAACAGGCCGAGCCGGGCGATCGTCGGATTGGCCGACAGCGCCAGCACCAACAGGCCGGCGCTCACGACCAGCACGTTGGCCGCCACCCGTTGGGTCACGTCGGCGGCCGCCGTCGCGCGGGAGTGGAAGCCGAGATGGATGCAGTAGTCGAGCCCCACGCCGATGCCGAGGGCAAGGAAGGAGGAGGAGGCGACACCCAGCTCCAGGCCCAGCCAGCCGGCCCCCCCCAGCACGAGCAGCAGGGCCCAGGCGTTAACTAAGAGGCAGCGCAACGCCCGGCCCCACCGGCCCGAGGCAAATCCCAGGACCAGCAGGGAAAGGGTCAGGGAGAGCAGCACCGAGACCGTCTGGTTGTCGACGATTGATCCGATGAGAACCCGCCCCCGCTCCGCGCTGCCACCGACCCGCGCCGCGACGGCACCGGGGGGGAATGCCCGGCGGACGGCGCGGTCGACCGCCTGGCGCACCCGGGTGGCGGTGCGGTAGTCGTCGCTCGCCACCCCGAAGATCAGCCGCGTGGCGGTCTCCGGCCGATCCAGGAACATCCTCACTAGGACCTGCTCGTTGAACATCCGGTAGGTGGTGAGTAGTCGTTCGATCTGGAGCCGGGTCGCGGGGAGCGGGGGCCGCTCGGGGAGCACCGGGGCCAACTCCCAGGCGCGGTCGCGCACCAGGTCGGCGAGCGACAGGGAGGCGGTCAGCTCCGGCCGAGCGTCGAGCTCGCGCTGCAGGCACGCGAGAGCCGTCAACTCCCCAGGCTCGGTCCAGCGCCGC
This sequence comes from Thermoanaerobaculia bacterium, assembly GCA_046714475.1. Taxonomy (GTDB): domain Bacteria; phylum Acidobacteriota; class Thermoanaerobaculia; order Multivoradales; family UBA5704; genus DASPJI01. Next base: position 10,108 of record JBKKAU010000428.1, on the reverse strand, counting down.
CCATCCCGGCGCTCCAGCATCAGGTCGAGCTGGTAGAGGCCGACCGACTCCTTCTCGAACCAGCGGACATCCTGCACGATCGGATGGTCGGAGGGGAAGTTGCGTGTCCACCCGTCGTCGACGCGCAGGCGCAGGATTCCCGGGATCAGCAGCGCGGACAGGGCGATCAGGAGCCCGGGGCGCAGCAGCCAACCCGGCAAATCCCAGACGCGCCAGGGCGCGGCTGTCCTGCCGGGCCGGATCGGCACCAGCGCCAGCACGGTTGGCACCAGGGTGATACTGACGATCCAGGAGAGCGCAAGCCCGATGCCTGCCATCAGGCCGAAGACCTGAAGCGCCGGCGCCTCCGTAGCCCAGAAGGAGGCGAACCCAATCACCGTGGTCAGAGTGATGGCGGTGCAGGGGAAGAAGACGAGCCGCAGCGATTCCCAGGCGAGTTGGGACGCCGGCCGCTGCGGCCACCGGGCGCGCAGGGAGAGGAAGATGCCGAAGAAGTGGATCTCGTCGGCGATCCCGATCACCGTGATGAGCACTGGGATCATGGCCGTCATCAGCGACAGCGGGTGGCCAAGCCAGGTCTGGATGGCAAGGGTCAGCAGGACGGTCACCCCGGACTGGGAGAGCGCCAGGGCGACCAGAACCCAGGAGCGGAAGATCCACCAGAACAGCAGGGCAATGATCAGGAAGCACCAGGGCAGCAGGTGTAGGAGGTCGGTGAGGATCTCCTGGCCGAGGCCGTTCTGGACCACGTGGCGGCCGAGCAGGCGCACCCGGTAGGTACCCGGCCGGCGGGCGTCGAGCCGCGCCGCGGCCTCGCGCACCTGCCGCTCGATGCTTGCCACTTGCGAGCCGGAGAGCGCCGGCGTCTCTAGAAACACCGCGTTACCCGACTGGCCGGCGCCCAACTGGCCGGTGACCGCCGTCACTGCCAGGGCGCGCTCGAGCCACGCCGGGTCGGGCGGATGGAGGAGGTAGGGCTCGGCCGGCACGTCCCGCGGCAGGAAGCGGGGCCGGAAGAAGCGGTCGAAGAGGAGCTGGTTGATGTCGCGGCTCGCGGTGAGCTGCCGGAGAAAGAACTGGAGGTCCGCCTGGAACTGCGCCTCCGACCAGTGCCGGCCGACCGCTTCGAACGCCAGGATCAGCCGCTCGTCCGAGCCGAAGCTCTCGCGGATCGCCTGGTCCGCCGCGAGCACGGGGCTGTCGGCCGGCAGGAAGTCGAGGTCGTTGACCCGGATGCGCAGCTCGCGAAGCGACGAGGCGGTGGCGGCCAAGCCCAGCAGCGCGGCGAGCAGGGCGGCGCTCAGCAGGAAGCGCGCCTGGCGCAGTTTGAGTTTCACGGTCCGGCCTCCGTAGGGGGCCGGCGCACGCCGCAGAAGGCCTCGGCCTCGGCGCCGGGGCCGGCGGCGCGCAGCTCGCCGTCGTCCAGCGGATCGCCGTCGCCGTCGTCGTCGTCCAGGAACGAGCCGGCCGAGAAGGACAGCCGCTGCCAGGAGCCCTGCGCCCCGCTCCCCGGCTGGCGCCAGCGGCCGAGGCGGGCCGCGGAGACCGGCCGTTCCAGCCAGTGCTGGGAGGAGATCCGTACGAAGACACGGCACTCGGCAAGGCCCTGCTTGCCGCCTTCCTCCCCCACCGCCCAGGGTAGCGCCCGATCGTCCAGGAAGGCGAGGCGCTGCGGCAGGTCGGCCGGCACATCGGGGGGCGGCAGCCATGAGGGGACGGCGACTGGCAGCAGCCGCTCGTCCGCCCGGGTCACGATCAGGTAGGATGGAAAGCGCGAGGGTTTGGTGCGCAGCGCCTGCCCGGCCATCAGCACGAGCGCCAGAAGAAAGAGCGCCGCCATGCGGCGTTCCATCTTCACGGGAGACGCACCTGGCGGAGGGGCCACCCCGTCCCGCCGCCGCCCGGGGCGGAGACGCCGGATCCAAGTCCGCTGACTCTCATGACCTCTCTTTCTTCGGATCCGGATCTCCCCCTCCCCGGAGTTTCCCAGGACGGACTTCGCCTCGCGCGGTGAAGCGCCGACGAAGCTCCCTCATTCACCGGATCCCAGCTACCCAGAATAACGCATTATTAGAAGTTGTGCAAAATATGTTGAAGAGCGTGCTTCTCACAGCGGCACATTAGGTCGAGAACGGCGAGCTTGCGCGGAGGGCGCGCACGGCGTGGGGCCCTTTCGGTACGGGATAACCGGAAGAGAGGCGGGCGTTCGTCCGGTGCCGTCCATGCGGCGAGGAGATGGGACATCCTAGGTGCGGTTCGAGCCTGAGCGGGTAGGGGAACGGTGCCGACCTCTCGTCCTTCGCGCCTGCAATCCGGCGACGCTCTAATGTCAGGCCGCTATTTCCGCCCGGCGGAAGGTGTCCATCCGGCGCAGGAAGTTCTCTAACTCCATGAAAGTAAATGTGTTACAGTTCGAACTCATCCCCGCTGGGGCTACCAAACGTTCTTTAGGGGTGGTGAAGTGGTGTAACTCCTCGTAGAATGAGGTAGTTACGGGTGTTCGAATCTCCCCTTCCTGGACCTTCAATCCTTCCGGAAACAGAAACGCCTGGAATCTCTGCCGCTGGTCTAGGCTGGCCTTGAGCCAGAGTCTCGATGCAGTCTAGGGAACGGCGATGCGGCCGAGGTCGACGGCGCCGCCGTCCGGCAGCTCGAAGGACCGCACCGGTTGGTTCCCGGCCAGCACGGAGTAGAGACCCGCAGGCAGATGGGGGATGAAGAACGCGCCCGCTTCGTCGCTCCGGGCCGTGGCAGCGACGGCTCCGTCGGCCGCCGAGACGATCTGCACCCCGCCGGCAACGGGTTGCTCGCCCCGGAGCAAGGTGCCCTGGACGCTGGTCTCCGGCAGGTCCAGCCGCAGGACCGGCGCGTCGAAGTCGGCAGGCAGCACGGCCTGCCGTACCTGAACGCTGGCCGACGTCCTTAGCGAGAGTTGGACGGTCTCGCCCGCCGCCTTGCGGACGGCGAAGCTGCCATCCGGGCGCGGGCTCAGCAGCTCGAAGCGCGGCCCCGCCTCGGTCTGGAGCATCCAGCCGGCGGGCGGCGACGGTACGAAAACGACCTCGACGGTCTGCCGCTTTTCGCCGAACTGGACGCGCGTCGTCCGGTGGGGCTCTACGGTGACCATCCGGGTATCGTCGCCGCCGCTCACCTGGACGACGCCGCCCAGGCTCCGCATGCGGACCAGGCTGACCTGGTACTGAGCCGGCGCGAGCAACTCGGACAAGGCCTCCCCCTGAGTGTCCGTGACCAGCGAGTGCGACCGGCCGCCACCCATTAGGGAGACTGAACAGCCGGCGCAAGGGATGTCGCTCTCTTCGTTCCACAGGGAGACGTGGACACGGCCGCCGGGCAGCAGCTCGACGTCCAGCGGCTCGCCGCTTGCCTGTCCCTCCGGAGCGACCTTGACGCTCGCCGGCGGGTAGCCTTCGGCGCGGACTTCGAGGAGGAGCCCCTCCTCGGACGCGGCTGGCAGGGAGAAGACACCCTCTTCGCCGCTCACCGCGCTTCCCGCGCCAGGCGGGTCCATCACCGTCACGGTGGCTCCCGCGACCGGCTCGCGGCTGAGGCCGTCGACGACCTTGCCTTCGAGGACCTCGGCGGGCGACAGGCGGACCGGATCGAGCTTTGCCTGCTCCTGCGGCGCCACCCGCACGGCGCGCTTGACGGCCCGGAAGCCTCCGGCGGCGACGGTCAGCTCGTAAGACCCGGCCTGGAGCATTCCGAGGAAGAACCTGCCGTCTTTTTCGGTGAGGACGCGTTGCTCGGCCTCATGGGGCCGCAGGGTGACGGTCGCGCCGGCGACGGCCTCGTCCTCCTCGTCGACGACCGTGCCTTCGATTGCGGAGTAGCGGTCCAGAGCGCAGCGGACGGCTCCGGGGACGGCGTCGAACTTCTGCTCTTTCCGGACATACCCTTGCGCGAGGCAGGTGACGCTCGCCGGCTGGGCGGCCTCGAGGCCGGAGAGGACAGCCAGGCCCGCGGCATCGCTGTAGATCTCGAAGAGCTTCGCCTCGGCTGGCGATGCACCCTGCATCGCACCCACACCTGCGCCACGGATCGGCTGTCCGGCCGCGTCGGTGACCGTAACCTCCAGGCGGACCCCTTCCGCGAGCCCCAGGTCTCCGAGGTCGAGCACCGGCGGCACGGGGTCGCTCTCCTTCTTGCGCAGCTTGCGAGGGTCGGGGACGGTGAACGGCTCGCTGTGGTCGAGCCGGCCTCCCGCAGGGCGGATGTCGAGATGGTAGTCGCCGGGGGCGAGCAGGGGGAAGGTGAACCGTCCTTTGTCGTCCGTGGCGACCTGCTCGAAGACCGTCTCTCCCCTACGGGCGAGCGGCACGGCGAAGAAACGGCGGATCGCCAGCGGATGGGGCACGACCGCAAGCCGCGCCCCGACGGCGGGCGTACGGCCGACCAACAGCCGCCCGGTGACACGCACCCCGGCGGCGGGGCCGGCGATCGAGATCGCCTCACCTTGCGCCAGGATCACCCTCTCGCAGGAGGTCGCGAGCTCCTCGCTCCCGGCGCAGACCATGGCCGGCCCAGGCGGCACTCCGGTCAGCAAGACCGTCCGCGCGCCGTCCTGGACGGAGACGACCTGCTCCTGTGCGTCTCCCGAAAGAGGGGTCACCTTGACCCAACGGCCCGGGGAGGGCTGGGCGGCCAGGCGGATCTCCAGACTCTGTGGAGGGGCTGCCAGGGCGACGGAGCCCAGGCTGGCCGTGAGGCTGGCGACGATAAGAAGAGTCGGACGGTACACGAAAGTATGCGTGACCTAGTAGTAGTTGCACTCGCGAGTGCACTGGATGGAACTGCACGCGCATCCAAAAGACAATGTCTGGCCCGGCTGAGGAGCCGCGCAACCGCAGTTGTCGCTGCGGCAGTATATGCAACTGCCGCCGCCGCTGCCTGAACCAGGATCCGGCGGTGGGTAGTACGGATCGTAGGCCTTGACCTCCGCTCCAGGGAAGACGACGCCCAGCAGGAACAGCACGACCAGAAGCTTGCCCCATCGATTCATGGCATCCTCCTTACCGTGTTGCATACCTCTCCTCCGGGAGAGGGGTTGTAACTGATGATCCAACCGCCCCACAGGGTGAAGTGAAAGCTTGCGCAACGCACGTCAGCTACCTTCTGGGTCGCGACATCCTTGGGAGAGAGCTTGGCCAGCGTCACTGTTTGAGCCGCCTGATCCCGGTTCTGTATCACCCAGGGCTCCCCGGCGTGCAAAGACAGCCAGAGGGAAAATACGGTCGGCTGCTGGATGTCTCCTTGAGCCTTCGCCTCCTGATCGACTTTCTGGAGCCACGCCTCGGTCTCCGCCCGGCGAGGGTTTTCAACCTCCTGCTTCCAGGAGAGGCTGCCGTCCTTGGAGAAGACCTGAAGCTCTCCGGTAAAGCTATCCAGGGTGTAGAGCAGGTCGCGGTCGAAGTCGTACCGGAACCCCATGGCCCGCATCCTGGTGGCCCCGACTTTCGGCAGGACTATGGTCTCTTTGCCAAGGCTCCTCTCGAACTTCTGGGTCCTGACGTTCCAGATTTCGACACGATACGGCGCGATCTTGGGAGCGATCGCCACCGTATCAGGGCCCGTCCAGCAGATGGCGGACGAGGATTGCGGCAGGCGGATCTGGCCGCCTGTGGTGCCATCCCAGCGTACCCACCGTATCTCGTGGCCTCCCTGGAAGAGACCGGCTACCCCCCATTCCGCGTCGGCGTCGACCAGCCAGAGGTCCGGAAGGGAGAGCCGCTCCAGCCGCGCGCCGGCCGAGGAGATGAGCTCTACGGTTTTGGAGCGGTCGTTCCAGACCCACAGGTTGCCCGCGCGCTCGACGCCCATGGCGCGCGCTGGCAGGCTCTCGACCAGTTTCAACGCCGCCTCGGACGGCTCGACCTTGGGAGCTGACGCCGAGGGTATAGACATGACAAACAGGAGCATCGCTCCCGCGAAGAGAACCACTCTATTCAATTTCATGCTTGAACGAGAGTACCGCAGGTGAAGGGGGGGATCAAGGAGCCTTGGTGAGACAATTGGAGCATGGCAACTTCGCGGGTGGATGAAAAGCAACGAGTGGTCCTTCCTGCGGCAAGGCCCGGAGATGTCTTCGACATCCAGAGCCAGGGTGAAGGCCGACTGCTCCTGGTACGCCTCGACCGTCCGAAGCCGGGCCCCGGAATGAGCCTGGACAGCTGCCTGGAGGCTATCGCTGTCGCCCCTCTGCGGCCGAAGATGACCTGGGACTCCTTGAAAGCCATGACCCGGGAGCCATGATCCTCCTCGACAAGAATCGCTCTACCGCTCCTCCGATCAGTCGCCCTTCCTCGGTCAGAGAGGGGCGATTAAGGGATAATGTGCCATGGCCATTCGCTTGACTGAGCTGCAGCAGCGGGCTCTTGATTCGACGGACGCCGAGTTTCCGCAGGTGGTCGATCCCCGTACAAATGCGGCGTACGTCCTGATCCCGCTGACCGAGTATGAGGCTGTCCGCGAGATCGTCGAGGACGAAAGGCGGCAAAGAGCTATCCGGAGGGTCGGTCTCCGGAATGCAGAGCGGCGCGGGGAGATATGAAGCAGAACAGATTTCCCCCGGATTGGGATGAGGAGAGGGTCCGGCGGGTCCTGGTCCACTATGAAGAGCAGACCGAGGTTGAAGCGGTCGCCGAGGATGAAGTCGCCCTCGACGACCGGACCCAGACAGTCATGGAGATTCCCACCGAGCTGGTGCCTGTCGTGCGCGAGCTCATCGCACGTCACGGCCGCTGAGGACAACCTGTACGGCCGCTTCACTCTCCCACCTCCGCCGCCAGCCCCCAGGCCTGGACTTCCCGCAGCCGGAAGAGCAGAGAGTTCCAGGTAGCCACGAAGTGTCGGCCGCTTCCTCGCTGGTCGTACGCGCATGAGCGGCAGTAAGGGGAAGCCCCGTGCCAAACGCAAGGGGCGCGATCTAGAGCGGCTGGTTGCGCTTGTCGAGAAGGTCCTCGGTCCACAGGCGGAAGTGCGCTCTCCGGATCACCTTCCAGATCGAGATACCAGCGAGCTTCGAGAAGTCGACGTCTCCATTCGACTGCAGGTCGGCTCGACGCCCGTCCTTATCATCGGCGAATGCCGAGACCGGAAGGCAGTGCAGGACTCGACCTGGATCGAGCAGCTGGCGGAGAAGGCGAAGTCCGTAGGGGCGGCGCGTGCGCTGGCGGTGTCGAGGTCGGGTTTCTACGAGCCCGCTATCGCCAAGGCTAAAGCTCGCGGCGTCGAGGTTCGTCAGCTCAAGTCGCTGACTGCGGCATCCGTGCTGGAAGCCGTGCGGCTCAGTGGATTCAGGATGATGATCGGGCGGTCGACTGTCCTAGACGGGACGGTTATTGTTGAAGCTGTCCGCGGAGTTGATGATCCCGTACTCCTCGATCGAGAGCTGAAAGCGTTGACACGTACGATAGCCGCGCCGTCTTTCAACCGCAAGTCTGATGGCCTCGATCTGAGTCTACTCGACATCTGGAACAGAGTTGCAGGCGAGCAGCGCCGCTTAGGCAACGACCTCTACGAAGGCGTGCCCGAGGATGGGACTCGCGTCCGGCGCCAATTCGTTGTGCAGCTCCCCGAAGCATGGGCCGAGGTGCGCCTTTCCACTGGGCGCGGGCATCCCCTTCGGGCGATCCAAGTATCCGTTGAATTCTGGTACGAGGTGAGCGAGGTCGAATCCGCCACCGCATACGCCTACACGTCAGCGGAGGAGACGCTTGTCGAGACCGTTAAGTATAACCTTGATCTCACCGCGGTAGGTGGGAACCGCGAGGAGATCGCGATCCATCATCTCGTCAATACCAATGAGATTGGGGTAACCCGCCGCCAAGTCGGGCAGGACGAACAGTGGCAGGAAGATAGCCCTCGCGGGCGAGCCCTGCCTCCAGAGGAAGCTGTGGCCGAAGACGGATTGAAAGACGCGCCTACCTGCACCACCGCATACAGGCAGCCTGGACGTAAGGAGACCTGAGGAGGGTACGGGCTGGAGTTCAAAGGTGCCACTCCCATGACACAGGCCGGCCGCTCTCGTCACCGACCTGACCAGGCGCCGTCCCCGGCTGAGCACGAGGCGGAGGCCGGGCACGGTGTCGTTCCCGGCGGTCTGAGCAGGTTTACCCACCCACCTCCGCAGCCTGGCTCCAAGCCCTGACCGCCCGCAGCCAATCCAGGATGGATTTCCAATTCACACGCAGATGGTCTACCAAACGTTCCTTAGGGGCAGTGAAGTGCTGTAACTCCTCGTAGAATGAGGCAGTTACGGGTGTTCGAATCTCCCCTTCCTGGACCTTCAATCCTTCCGGAAACAGAAACGCCTGGAATCTCTGACGCTGGTCTAGGCTGGCTTCTAGCCAGAGTCTGGACGCGTTTAGGGAGACCCGCTCGGCGAAGTCCAGGACGGCTTCGATGTCGAGCTCGTCTCTCCTCTCGTCGTGCTGGTCGATCTCGGCCATGAGCAGGGCTTCGTTCAGCTTGTTGAGCTGGTCCTTATAGGTGGCCTCGGGAGGTCATCATGGCCGGCGAGTGCGAGCACTGCGGCGCCAAAGTCACCCGCCAGTTCGACTGGGTCCTCTCCAAGATCGACGACCCGTACACGGGGTAGACCCGCCTCCAAGCGGCTCAGACTCCGCGGAGAACGGCTCATTCTCTCGGGAGAATGGCTCTACTGACGATAGAAAGGGGCAGTTTCTCTGGAGAACGGCCCATTCTCTGTGAAGAACGTCCCATTCTCTGGAGAGAACGAGCCAGCCTCTCCGGAGTCTGGCTCTGCTCCCGGGAGAATGGGCCAGCTTCTGCGGAGAACGGCCAAGACTCTGCGGAGGACGTTCCATTCTCTGGAGAGAACGGACCAGCTTCTCGGGAGTCTGTCTCTGCTCCCGAGAGAACGAGTCAGCTTCTGCGGAGAACGGCCCAGGCGCTGTGAAGAACGTCCCAGTCTCCGAGAGAACGAGTCAGCCTCTCCGGAGTCTGGCTCTGCTCCCAAAAGAATGAGCCAGCTTCTCCAGAGTCTGAGTCATCCTCTCCGGAGAACGGGTCAGCTTCTCCGGAGACGGACGCCGCTTCCAGGTAGCGGTAACACCGTCTTGCGGCATAATTTACCGTCAGGCATACTGGACTTGCTACGCAGGACACGGGATTACGCGCTTTACCCCTCCATGGACCAAGGCAACGGCGCTCACGCCTGGTTCTTCTTCGAGGCTCCGGTGGCGGCCAACCTTGCCCGCAAGATGGGGTCCTGTCTCCTCATGGAGACCATGTCCTGGCGGCGAGGCGCCGGTCGCCAGGGCGGAGGAAGTCCGGGCGCGGACTGTGGAGTATGACGAGGAGGCACTTCGTTGTCTTGCAGAGAGGAAGGAGTTCATGCACTTGCGAGAACGTGCCCGATGACCTCGACGGCGCGCGAGCAGATTGCCAGTTTGCTGGCAGGGATCGGAGTCGGTTCGTTTGCCTCCCGGCGGACGGCCCCGGCCGACGATCTCGTTCTTGCCGTCGCGGGCGTCGGGCCGCTCCACTTCCCAATCCAGCACGATCAGGCGCAGATCCTCCTCCGAAAGGCGCGCCCGGCTCGCTATGGGCGGCGCGAGCAGACCTTGCTCGATCGGCGGGTGCGCGACACGGGGGAGATCCCGGCTGGCCGGGTCAAGATCGACCGCCGCCGCTGGAATCGCACGCTCCGGCCCATGCTCGACGCGCTCGGATCCGATCTCGGTCTGGCTCCCGGGCAGCGATTCGGCGCTGAGCTTCACAGCCTTTTGATCTACGGGCCAGGTCAGTTCTTCAAGCAGCACCAGGACTCGGAAAGGAAGGAGGGAATGGTCGGCACGCTGGTCGTGACCCTGCCCTCTCGGTTCACCGGCGGCGCTATTGTCGTCGAACACCGCGGTGAGAGGGTCACCTACCGGGCCACGAAGCAGCCGCTCTCGTTTATCGCCTTCTACGCCGACTGCCTCCACGAGGTCCGTCCGGTGCGGACCGGTTACCGCATCGTGTTGACGTACGACCTGCTGCTCCAGGGCGAGGCGGCGGGCGCCGTTACCCCGGCGCCCGCGGTCGTTGACAGCCTCGCTTTGCAGCTGCGAGAGCACTTCACCAC
>JBKKAU010000427.1:0-25830 GCA_046714475.1 Thermoanaerobaculia bacterium | reverse complement strand
ACCTTCTTCGAGATGATGGGCAACTTCTCCTTCGGCGACTACTTCAAGGAGGAGGCGATCCGCGCCGCCTGGGAGCTGGTCACCAAGGTCTGGAAGCTGCCGGCCGAGCACCTGTTCGCCACCGTCTATGAAGAGGACGACGAGGCGCGCGACCTCTGGCTCAAGATCTCCGACCTGCCGCCCGAGCGGGTGCTCCGCTGCGGCGCGGAGGACAACTTCTGGGCCATGGGCGAGACCGGCCCCTGCGGCCCGTGCAGCGAGATCTTCGCCGACATCCACCCCGGCCGCCCCAAGGTCTCCTGGGAGGAGGGCAGCGAGTCCGGCCGCTACGTCGAGATCTGGAACCTGGTCTTCATGCAGTCCAAGCGCGACGCGGCCGGCAACCTCACGCCGCTGCCCAACCCGTCGATCGACACCGGCGCGGGGCTCGAGCGGACGACCTCGGTGCTCCAGGGGGTGACCTCCAACTACGACACCGACCTCTTCCAGCCGATCCTCAAGGCGGCGGCCGACCTCGCGGACATGACCTACGGCAAGGACCCCGAGAAGGACGTGTCGCTACGGGTCATCGCCGACCACCTGCGGGCGGTCTCGTTCCTGCTCGCCGACGGCGTCATCCCGGCCAACGAGGGTCGGGGCTACGTGCTGCGCCGCATCCTGCGCCGCGCCGTGCGCCACGGCATGCGGCTCGGCTTCGAGGAGCCGTTCTTCCACAAACTGGTGCCGGTGCTCGGCGAGGTGATGGGCTCGGCCTACCTGGAGCTCGCGGCCACGCGGCAGGCGACCATCGCCACGGTCAAGGCCGAGGAGGAGAAGTTCCTCTCGACCGTCGCCAACGGTGCCCGCCAGGTGCAGGAGGAGATCGAGCGCCTGCGCCAGGCCGGCGAGTCGACGCTGCCGGGCGCCATGGTCTTCCGCCTCTACGACACCTATGGCCTGCCGCTCGAGGTGATCGAGGAGATCGCCGAGGAGGAGCGGGTCCAGATCGACCAGGCCGGCTTCAACGAGGCGCTGGAGGCGCAGCGCGAGCAGTCGCGCAAAGCGACCCACGAGGTGCAGAACCGGCTCGCGGCCCTGCGCGAGGTCATCCGCGGCCATGCCGACCTGGCCGAGACCGACTTCGAGGGCTACGAGCGGACCGAGCTCTACGAGCCGCCGGCCGAGGTGGTGCGCCTCGCGACCTGGAAAGACGGCGCGCCGGTGCGGGTGTCGGCCCTGGAAGAGAAGCAGTCCGGCGTCGTCGTCCTCGACAAGACCGTCTTCTACGCCGAGTCGGGCGGCCAGGTGGGCGACACCGGCGAGATCCTCTGGGAAGGGGGGCGCGCCCGGGTGGTCGACACCCAGAAGGACTCGGCGGGCGTCATCTTCCACTTCGTCGAGGTGGAGCAGGGGCAGCTCGCGCGCCACGCCCGCGTCCAGCTCCGGGTCGACCACGACGCGCGCTTGGCGATCCAGCGCAACCACACCGCCACCCACCTGCTGCATGCGGCGCTGCGCCAGGCGCTGGGCAAGAGCGTGCGGCAGGCCGGCTCGCTGGTCGCTCCGGACCGCCTGCGTTTCGACTTCACCTATCACCGCGCCATGTTCCGCCAGGAGCAGGAGCAGACCGAGGACCTCGTCAACGAGTGGATCCGCCGCGCGGTCGCGACCGAGACCGTCTTGCGGACCTACCAGGAGGCGGTCGCGGCGGGCGCCATGGCGCTCTTTGGCGAGAAGTACGGCGAGCGGGTGCGCACGGTCAACGTCCCCGGCTTCAGCCTGGAGCTCTGCGGCGGCTGCCACGTCCGCAACACCGGCGAGATCGGCCTCTTCCTGATCGATTCGGAGCGCGGCGTTGCTTCCGGGGTGCGCCGCATCGAGGCAGTGACCGGCTCCTACGCGCTGGAGGAGATCCGGCGCCAGCGGTCCACCTACGCCGAGCTGGTGAGCCGGCTCGGCATCCGGGCCGGCGACTACGACCAGCAGATCCAGCGCGCCGAGCAGCTCCGCCAGCGCCAGAGCGAATTGGAGCAGGAGATGAAGCGCCTGCGCATGCAGCTCGTCTCCGGCGCCGCCGCCTCCCCTGGCGCCCAGGAGGAGATGTTGGTGGAGGGCATCAAGGTGCTCGCCCGCGAGGTGCCGCCGGCGCCGGCCAACGAGCTGCGCGACATGGCCGACGCCCTGCGCTCCAAGCTCGGCTCCGGCGTCGTGGTGATCGGCACCCGCAACGACGGCAACGTCAGCCTGGTGGCGGCGGTCACCAAGGACCTGACGCCGCGCATCAAGGCCGGCGAGCTGGTCAAGCGGCTCTCCCCGATCGTCGGCGGCGGGGGAGGCGGCCGTCCCGACTTCGCCCAGGCCGGCGGCAAAGACCCCGAGAAGCTCCCGGCCGCCCTCGCCGCCGTCCAGGACGCCGTGCGCGAGCAGCTCGCGCGGTAGCTCACCCTCAGAAGCTCATTCTCCCCAGACGATGGCCCATTGTCTGCGGACAATGGCGTATCTCCGCGGACAATGGGCCATTGTCTCCAGAGATGCGCCATCTGAGCAGAGAATGGCCCATCGTCTGCTCAGATACGGCGTTGTCCGCTTAGATGGGGCGTTTTCTCCAGAGATACGCCGTTGTCTGCGGACTATGGCCATCATCCCGGTATGTCCTGCTGTCAAAGTTAGCAATTTGGAAGAAGTTTTAGAGCGAGCTTGGCGCTAGAGTCGTCGCAGATCTGAAGGGAGGGGCAGGCCGCCCGGTCTTCCTTCCCTTCAGAAGTAGAGAAGCACCAAACGTCCATTGGACAAGGAGGCTCGCGTGAGGAACAAAGGCATTTGGGCAGCTCTGGCGGTTGTTCTCCTGCTCGGCATCTCCCCCGTGGGCGCCGATCCCGTGATCGAGCGCGGCATCGACGTCTTCACCACCACCGACAATGGGAAGACCTACTACGACTTTGCCGACAACCCCATCCCCGCCGGCTTCTTCTGCAAGAGCTCCCGGGCTTTCACCGGCCGGGTGGCCCTCAAGGGCCTGCCCCTTGAGACCGGGGTTCCAGGGCAACTCCGCGGCGCCGATACCGTAGTCGAGCGCCTCGATGACGCCGTTTTCGATGCCAATGGTACCGCCGTGACACGTGTCCGGTTCCGCGCCCTTTCGCTGGTAAGCGTCGCCCCCCTCAAGACCTCCTGCGGCGCCTATCACGTCTACCTGACCCTCGCCGGGAAGCAGCGCGCGACGACGATGCGCATCCACCGCACCCACGAGAACGGCGGGAGCTTCACCGCGCCTCTGTCCGTCGCCGCAAACATCTCCTTCGTGCCCGTGAAGGGCCGGAGCTCGCGCAACCTGGCGCTTGCCGGGAACGTCACCTTTGCCGCTCGTCCGATCCCGTGGAGTCTGGCGCACGTCACAAACGCCAAGCGGATCAGCCCGGTCGTCGTCGATACCAATGGCGATCTTGCCCCTGACACGCTCCTGTCCGGTACGTCGAACTTCGCTCCCGGCTGGTCGCCGGAGGGTGTAGCGGCGCCCAAAGCATGCTACATCTGTGAACCGGAGTTCTGCCATATGGATAATGGCGAGCAGCACTGCACAGGGCCGATTTACGCCTGCAACGGCGCTTACTGCCCTTGAAGCTTGAGATCTTGGCCGAAAGCGGTCATAAGCTCATCCAGCAGGTAGCACTGCTAACTCGACATGGGGCCTGTTCGCCAGAGCAGACCCCATGCGAGGTGCCTGTCACGACGATGAAGGTGGCCCTACGGTAGTTGAGGCTTTTCCAGCAGAACTTCGACGCCCGCCCGCTGCAGCGCCCAGAGCAGCTTCGCGTCCGGCATCGTGTCCCACTCGTCTCCGAAAGCCTGGGGCACCACGAGATCCTGCAAATCGTCGTCCCTGTCTTTCAGGACGGGCGCTTTGATCTCACCGCCCACGTGGCCGGAGTGGTCGAGCAGGATGTAGGCGTGGGCGGAGAGGTCGCCGGCGACCTCGATCCTCCCGTGATTGTACTCGCCGACCACAGGCCCGAAGCTTCGACGTTCCCCAGTACTCTCCGTGCAGGATCTGGTCCCCAGTCCAGACCAGGACCCACTCTCCCCTCCGCCTGCCGCAAGACCTCCGTCAGAATGAAGGCCATGTTGTCGTAGTCCAGAGCCGGCATCGTCTCCATCCTCTGTAGAACCTTCCTCTGGAAGTCCTTAACGTGGATCAAAGCCCCGCCGGACAGGTCCGCGTCTTCTCCTCTCATCGGCGTATCTCCTGCTTTCTTGCCGGACGCTATCATGGCGCCCTGGCCTCGCTTCCTTGACGCCAGCCTTGAAAGCGCCAGAATACAGAAGAACACAGGAGAAGGAATTTTTCTCATGTCCAAGACCGTGACCCTGCGCCTGGACGACCAGGTCTACGAGGAGTTTCGGAGGGCGGCGGAAGCTGAGAACCGGCCCCTCTCGGACCTCATCGAGACCGCCGCCCTGAGCCGGCTTCGGGAGCAGCAGTTCGTCGACGACACCGAGATGGCCGAGATTCTCGCCAACGAGAACCTGGTCGCGCGGCTGCGGACGGGCTCCGCCCAGGCGCGGGCGCGTCAAGGGCGCTTCGTTGAGTGAATACAGGATTTTCGAGACCGAACAGTTCCAGGAAGATCTCCAACGGATTGCCCGCGCTTTTATGAGATTGACGACGGGGAGAAGATAATCTTTCTCACCGCCGCGAGTCATCGCGGATCGGCGTACTGAATCCGGACCAGTTTCTTGCCACCGCTCACGCTCCTCGAACAGATCTCGCATCACGCCCGGACGCGGCCCGGCGACCTGGCCATGGCGTTCGTCTCCCCGGGGACGCTGGACGTCGAGCTCTCGTGGCAAGACCTGGAGAACTCGGTCCGCCGCCTGGGCCGGCATCTCCAGGAGCGGGGGATGTCCCACGGCGACGTGGTGCTCGTGCTGTCGGCGGCGCCGCGCGAGCAGGCGCTGGGCTTCCTCGGGGCCATGGTGTGCGGCGGGGTGCCCACGATCCTCTCCTTCCCCTCGGTCAAGCAGAGCGAGCCGCGGTTCCTGGAGATGCTGGGGTCGGTGGTCGAGAACAGCCGGGCGCGGTGGGTGCTCGCCTCGGCGGAGCTCTCGGGCGTGATCTCAGGGTGGATCGACTCGGGCGAGGGGAAGGTCGGCTTGATCGAGTTTCCAGACGTCTCTGCTCTCCAGGGTCTCTGCGACCCCGTCCGGCCGGAAGGCCACCCTCTCTTCCTCCAGTTCTCCTCGGGCACCACCGGAGCGCGCAAGGGGATCGCGGTGACGCTGGAGATGTTCGCCATCCAGGCCTCGTCTTACGGAGCCGCCATGGAGATGGGACCGGCGGACCGGATCGCCAACTGGCTCCCCCTCTACCACGACAACGGCCTCGTCGGCTGCTTCCTCCTTCCTCTTTATAGGGGGGCCGGCTCGATCCACCTGGCGCCGTTCGAGTGGGTGGAGAACCCGGTGTCGATCTTCGAGGCTGTCCACCGCTACCGGGCGACGCTCCTCTGGTCGCCCAACTTCGCTTTCAGCTTCTGCGCCCGGCGGATCGCGCCCGAGCAACTGCGGGGGCTGCGGCTCGACTCGCTGCGCGCCTTCCTGACCGGCGGCGAGCTGGTGCGCGAGCCGTCCCGCCGGGAGCTCCTGGAGCGCTTCGCGGAGACCGGGCTCGAAGAGCGCCACCTCCAGGTCTGCTACGGCATGGCCGAAAACACCTTCGTCTCCAACCAGACGGATTTCGGCTCGATCGTGCGCAAGGACGTCGTCGATCGCCGCGCCTTTTTCGAGACGAACCGGGCCGTGCCGCTCTCTCCGGATGCGCCGCCCGGCTCCGGGCTGACCTTCTACTCCTGCGGCCGGCCCCTGCCGGACCACCAGGTGCGCATCGGCGGGGCGGGCGAGGACCGCCAGGTGGGGGAGGTCGAGATCCTGAGCGGCTGCCTCTTCGAGGGCTATCTCTCCGCCGCGGGGGTCTCGCGGGAGGGGGTCTTCACCGCCGACGGCTGGTACAGGAGCGGCGACCAGGGCTATGTCGTGGACGGCGAGCTGTTCTGCACCGGGCGGCTCAAGGACCTCATCATCCACCGCGGGGTGAACCTCCACCCGGACGACCTCCAGGAGGTGATCGGCCGCCTGCCGGGCGTCAAGGACGGGCGGGTGGCGGTCTTCGGCGTCGCGGACGAGGCGGAGGGGACGGAGCGGATCGTCGCCCTGCTGGAGCCGGACGGCCCCGCCGAGGGCGCCGGCAGGTTGGAGCGGCGCGTCCGCGAGGAGGTCTCGTCGGCGTTCGGCGTCAACGTCCAGGACGTCCGGGTCTGCGCTCCGGGCACGCTGCTCAAGACCACCTCGGGGAAGGTCTCCCGCAAGGCCAACCGCGCCTTCTATCTGGCGACTTTGGCGGGGACGGCGCCGCCGCGCCGCGAGGGGGAGACGGTCGCGCCGCGGGACCCGTGGGAGACCGAGCTGGTGGAGATCTGGCGCCAGGTGCTCGGCGTCGAGGCCCTCGGGGTGACGGACGACCTCTTCCTCGACCTCGGCGCGAGCTCGCTGACGGCCCTGTCCGCGGTGGGGGAGATCCGGGAGCGGCTGGGGAGAGAGGTCGAGCCTCACGACCTGATGGACCGGGAGACCGTCGAGCGGCAGGCGGAGCTGCTCCGCGCCCGGGCCGAGGCCGGTGCCGGGGGAGCCGAGGGGAAGGGCGGCGCGCTCGTAGCCCTGCGGAGCGGCGGCGCGAACGTCCCCCTCTTCCTCATCCATCCAGCCGGAGGGAGCCCCTTCAGCTATCTCGGCCTCGCCCGGCGGCTAGGGCCCGGGCAGCCGGTCTACGCCTTCCGCGATCCCCACCTGTCGAGCGGCGGCGGCGCTTTCGGGAGCGTCGAGGAGATGGCCGCCGCGTACGTCCGCGAGCTGGTGGCGTTCCGGCCCGAGGGGCCTTACGCCCTTGGCGGCTGGTCCCTGGGAGGGATGATCGCCTTCGAGGTGGCCTGCCAGCTCGCCGAGCAGGGGAGGGAGGTGTCCCTCCTCCTGATGCTGGACACCTTCCGCCCGGCCGGTCCCCTGACCCGGGCCTGGTTCCGGGCGGGGAAAAGCCTCCGCCGCAAGGTGCTCCATGCCTTCGGCGCGGGCAGGCTCTTCGCGCTGCTCCAGGGAGAGAGGCCCCTGTCGCCGGGCCGGCGCCTGCTCGCCATCGCCTTCGCCGACTACGACTGCCACGACCCGCGGGTGATCGAGGCGACCTTCCCCGGTCTCTGTGAGCCGGCCGAGCTGCGCCGACTGCCGCCGGAGGAGCGCTGGGAGTACGTCTACCGGCGTCTCCGCGAGGAGAAGCTGGCGCGGGAGATCCCTGGCGTCACCGCCACCTCCCTACGCCGGGAGAACCGGCTGTTCGCCGTCCACCACGAGCTGAACGACCGCTACCGGCCGCGGCGGATTTACCCGGGACGGATCACGCTGTTCCGCAAGCGCGGCCACGCCAACCCCCTGGGCTGGAAGAGGTACACGGCGCAGCCGTTGGATGTCCACGAGCTCGACGTCCGGGGCACGGCGAAGGTGCCGGACCCGCACCTCGCCATGATGCAGGACGAGAACGTCGAGCTCTACGCCGCGGACCTGCGGGCGCTGCTGGACAGGGTCGGGCCGTCTGCTTGACCCCGTCTACCCGTTCGCGTAGCCTTGGTCAGGGTTGGTCAACAGCCTGGAGGTCCGTCGATGTCCGAAGTCATCTACAACCTGTATGAGGCGAAAACTTCTCTTTCGCGGCTGGTCGATCGGGCCGCGAACGGTGAGGAGATCATCCTGTCCAAGGCGGGGAAGCCGCTCGCCAAGCTCGTGCCTTTCCACCGTCCTGTCGAGCCGCGTCAGCCCGGCGGATGGGAAGGTCAGGTGCGCATCTCTGAGGAGTTCGACGCGCCCTTGCCGCCGGAGATCCAAGCCGCCTTTGAGGGGCTAGGGTGACTCCAGTCAACCGGCTTGCTGGACACCCACATCTTTCTCTGGTGGCGAGGAGAGCCTTCCCGACTGACCGCTGAGGTGCGGAGCCGCATCGCCACGGCGGATGTCGTGTTCGTGAGCGCGGCTTCGGCCTGGGAGGTCGCGATCAAAGTCTCCCTGGGCCATCTCGAAATCCCTGACACGATGGAGGCGGGTGTTCTCGCCAGCGGCTTCGAGAAACTCCTCATCACGTTCTCCCATACCGAGCGTGTCGCCAAACTTCCTCCTCATCACCGTGACCCGTTCGACCGCATGTTGGTGGCCCAGGCACAGGCCGAAGGCTTGACCCTGGTCACTCACGATCGGCTCCTGGAACCGTACGGCGTAGAGATCCTCTGGGCCTGATCTCTACGCCGCGGACCTGCGGGCGCTGCTGGACAGGGTCGGGTAGGCCTCGCGGCGGCTGCGGCGGGCGAGCCGTGAAAACAGCACGACGGCGGTATAGCCGGAGGCGACGAGGCTGGCCACCAGGAGGAAACCCAGCCGGGCGATCGTCGGGTTCGCCGAGAGCATCAACACGGCCAGGCCGGAGCCGACCACGAGCACGTTGGCCAGGACCCTGAGGAAGACGGCGCCCTCTCCGCCTTCCGCGGACTCCTGATGGAAGGCGAGATGGATGCCGTAATCCAGGCCGACGCCGACGCCGACGGCCAGGAACGAGGAAGTGGCGACTCCCATCTCCAGCCCCAGCCAGCCGGCCGCTCCCAGCGTCAGGAGCAAGGCCCAGACGTTGGCGGCGACGCACCAGAGCGACCTCCCCCAGCGGCCCGAGGCGATCCCCAAGACCAGCAGCGACAGCAGCAGGGAGGTGGCGACGGACCACGACTGGCTGCCGACGATCGATTCGATCAGGACCCGCCCCCGCTCGGCGCTGCCGCCGATGCGCGCTTCGACGAGCCGCGGATCGAAGTGACGCCGCACCGCCTCGTCGAGCCTCTTCCGCACCTGCGTCGCGGTGCCGTAGCCGTCGCTCGCCGCGGCGAAGATCAGGCGCGTCGACTCGTGCGCGCGATGCAGGAATAACCTTTCCAGAATCTGCTCGTTGAAGATCTGGTACGTATCCAGAATCCTTTCGACCTCCGGCCGGGAGGATGGGATCGGGGGCCGCCCGGCGGCCGGGTCCCCCAGCTCCCAGGCGCGGTCCCGGACCAGGTCGACGAGCGACAGGGAGGCTGTCACGTCAGGGATCGCCCGGACCTCGTCCTGGAGCTTCCCGAGGGTGGCGAGGAATTCCGGCTCGGTCCACGACCGCCCGTCCTTGCGCTTCAGCATCAGGTCGAACTGGTAGAGGCCGACCGACTCTTTCTCGAACCAGCGGACGTCCTGGACGATCGGATGATCCGGCTGGAAGTTGCGGGTCCAGCCGTCGTCGACGCGGAGGCGGACGATGCCCGGGATCAACACGAGCGACAACAGGATGGGGACCGCCCGGTTTTTCCAGAGAGGCGCCACCGCATCCAGCGACCAGGAGCGCTCGCTCCACTTCGGACGGGCCTTGATGGGGACGAGCGCCAGCACCGCCGGGACCAGGGTCACGCTGATCATCCAGGAGATCCCGATGCCGATGCCGGCGAGGAAGCCGAAGACCCGCAGGGCCGGGGAGTCGGTCGCCAGGAACGAAGCGAAGCCGATCACCGTGGTCAGGGTGATCGCCGTGCAAGGGAAGAAGACCCGGCGCAGCACCTCGAAGGCGAGCGAGGGAGCCGAACGCTCCGGGTAGACCGCGCGCAGGCGCAGGAACTGCCCGAAGAAATGGATCTCGTCCGCGATCCCCAGCACCATGATGAGGACCGGGACCATCGCGGTCATCAGGGACAGGGGATGGCCGAGGCGGGCGAGGATCGCCAGGGTGAGGGCGACCGTCAAACCCGACTGGAGCACTGAAAGGCCGACCAGGACCCACGAGCGGAAGAGCACCCAGAACAGCACGCCGATCAGCAGGAGACACCAGGGGAGCAGGACCTTCAGGTCGTGGAAGATCGCCTCTCCCAGGCCGTTCAAGACCACCTGCCGGCCGATCAACCGGACCCGGTAGACGCCGGGGCTCCGGGCCTCCAGCTTGTCCGCCGCCTCCCGCACCCGCTCTTCGATGTCCTGTACGCCGGTCCCCGAAAAAGCGGGGGTTTCCAGGAAGACGGCTTGGCGCGAGCGGCCCGCGGCCAGCTGGCCGGTCACCGCGGTCTGCCGCAAGGCCGCCTCGATCCAGGCGGGATCCGGCGTGTGCAGCCAGTAGGGCTCGTCCGCGACCGGCTCCGTCCGGAAACGCCCGCGGTAGAGGCGGTCGAAAAGGAAAAGATGGATGTTGTGGCTCTCCGCCAGGCTGGACAGAAAGAACCGCAGGTCGTCCCGGAAAACCTGATCGGTGATCGATCCCTGCCGGCTTTCGAAAGCGATCATCAACCGGTCGTCCGAGCCGAACGTCTTGCGGATGGATTCGTCCGCGGCGAGGACGTCGCTGCTCGCCGGGAGGAACTCCCGGTCGCTCACCCGGATCCGCAGATCGGCCAGAGGGCTGGCCAGCCACGCGCAGAGCGCGATGGCGCCCGCGACCGCCACGCCGAGGAGCCAGCGGGAGACCCCCGTCCTGGAATTCATGACCGGTTGTCTTCGCTCGCCGGCGGCGGACAGAAGACCTCCACCTCGGCTCCCGGCCCGGAGCGGGTGAGCTCTCCCGCGTCGAGGGTGTCCCCGTCACCGTCGTCATCGTCCAGGAAATCCGCGGCCGCATAGCGCAGCGTGAGGTCGGAGGTTTCCAGATGCCCGGGTTCGAGACCGCGGCGCACCCAGGTGGAGGAGGAGGTCCGGATGAAGCCTTCGCACTCTCCTCCCGTAGGGACGCCCGGCCAGAGGGCCGAATGCTCCTGGAGGGCCTGATACCGCGCCAGCCGTCCCGCGGGCAGGGCAACCGGGTCCCCCCACGAACGGGCCGCGATCGGAAAGGACTGCTCTCCGCCCTGCCAGGCCGCCGAAAGGGAAGCGGGGCCGAGCGGCTTGGTGCGCACCGCCTGCCAGCCGATCAGCGCCAGGGCAAGAAGAAAGAGCGCCGCCATGCGGCGCTCCATGGAAAGAAACCGAAACATGAATTGGGCTAGACGAGTGAGATCAGCCGTCGATGGTGAAAGCCCGGCCAGGCTTGAGGTCCATCGTGTTGCCTTCGTCGCTCGTCAGCGAGACGGCGTTGGTGAGCACGTAGACCGTACCCGGACGGGGCGGGAAGCTGTCGACGTTCGAGTTTTCGACCCGGGCCGGCCCGTTGGCGCGGAAGACTTCGCCGTTGAGCTCGAACACGGGATAGAACTGGAGCACCTGACGAGCCGGAAGGGCCGAACCGTCCGACCGGAGGCCGGTCAGAGAGCTCGTCGGCTGCTTCCTGGAGGTATCCAGGCTGATGGCCAGATCGCCGAGCCCTTGGACCTTCCCGCTCGAGAAGACGTCGTCGATGTGGAGGGGGGTCACCCCATGGCCGGTCGAGCTCGTGACGGTCGTTCCCCGCGAGATCAGGATCCCGCCCTGAGTGGCGGCGTGGATCACGGGCCCACCGTTGATGATGACGTCATGCTCCTTCGTGCCCGGGCAGGCCGCGGCCGAAGCCTCGTGCAGCCAGACCCAACCGCCACCGACCAGCAACATGGCGGCGACGGACAACAGGGCGACACGTTTTCCATACAGACGTACCATAGACTCCTCCTTGGGGCGGATAAACCCCGGATTCGGCCGCGCGTGGAAAGACTGCTTGGCGGCCTGGATTGGTGGCGACCCCGGCAAACTCATGGAGAATTTTCGAGGTCACTATCTTTCTCGGTGCGCGCGGTGGGCAAAGGCGAGCCCCGCACGACATGGCATGAAGGTTGCGCTCGCATCTCCTGATTGCGCGGAGGCAGGATGATTCTGCCTCTGAACCAACCAGGAGTACTCCCATGTCGCAGTTGCAATCCCGAACGATCCATCCCGGGCTGCTCGCCTTGTTTTTGCTGGCTGGCGCCTCCTCCATGAAAGCGGTCCCCCTGCCCGTCTATGATGACCAGCTCCGTAGCGGGTTCTCCGATTGGAGCTGGGCCGTCGGCAACCTCGCCCAGACCGCCGTCGTCCACTCCGGGACGGCCGCGACCTCCTTCGAGCCGGACGTCTGGGAGGCGCTTTTTCTCCATCGCGACGCCGGCATCGACACCGCGCAGTACGAAGCGCTCGAGTTTTGGATCCACGGCGGTCCAGCCGGCGGACAGCGGCTCGCCATCGCGTTCGCCGTCGAGGGCGACCCGATCGGAGAGGCGTCCCTGAGCGGTTTCATCCCGGGCGGCACGGTCCCGGCTGGGCAGTGGACCAAGGTCCGCGTGCCGTTCGCGAGCCTCGGTGTCACCTCCGGGGCCTTCAACGGCTTCTGGCTCCAGGACGACACCGGCGGCAACCAAGCCACGGTCTACGTCGACGACATCCAACTCGCGGAGAAGACCACCCAGACCTCCACCGGGCTGGGCACCTTTCTGGACCAGTTGGGTTCTTACGACAGCAGCCGCTGGTACAAGTCCGACGGCTGGACCAACGGCGACATCTTCTATTGCGGCTGGCGGGCGGACCACATCGGCTTCGCCAACGACACCATGACGTTGACTCTCGACAACACCCCCTGCCCCGGCGGGTGCTCGGGAAAACCCTATGCTTCCGGCGAGTACCAGAGCCTGAGCTCGTACGGATACGGGAAGTTCGAGACGCGGATGAAGGCCGCAAAGGGCTCGGGCGTCGTCAGCGCGTTCTTCATCTACAACGGAAATCCCTGGCATGAGATCGACGTCGAGATCCTGGGCAAGAACACTTGGCAGTTGCAGACCAACTACTTCACCGACGGCGTGGGTGGCCACGAGGCGGTCATCGATCTCGGGTTCGACGCCTCGGAGGCCTTTCACAACTACGCCATCGTTTGGGAGCCCGGCTCGATCAAGTGGTACGTGGACGACGTGCTGGTACACCAGGAGACCGGAGGACGCGGTCCGCTGCCGACAGCCCCGGGCAAGATCATGGCGAACCTGTGGCCCGGCACGGGCGTCGACAGCTGGCTCGGGCCTTTCAGCTACACGGGTCCGCGGTACGCGCAGTACGAGTGGATCCAGTACTTCGAGCCCTAGCGCTTGAGCGCCAGGGCCGGGTCCCCGAGCAGCGTGTAGAGCCGCAGGGTCTGCCGGTCGCCGCCCGCCGCGGCGTAGTCGTTCAGGCCGCTCAGCACGCGGTCGCCGAGACGTCCGCCCCCCGGCGCCGCGAGCCGCGGCAGCAGGAAACGGCCGAGCTCGCCGGCGTTCCCGTTGTGCGACAGCCAGGTCGGCCCGAAGAGGGCGGCGGCGCCGCCGTCCGGCTGCAGCACCAGCTCCTCGCCGAGCGAGCTGACGGACGGGTAGGCGTACTGCGCGATCAGGCAGGTCAGCGCCGTCAGGACCGGCAGTCGGGGACCGTTGCCAAGCTGTGGCACGTCCGAGGTCAGCAGCAGGCCCTCGGTGGTGAGGCGGTCGAGCCCGCCATGGCCCACATAGTTGACCAGGGCCTGGCCTGCGCGCAGGGCGCTGAACAGCCGCGACCGGTCCGCCTGGACCGTCCCGGACGAGAGGTCCACCCGGGAGAGCGCGAGGCCCGGTCCGAGCGCGCCGGCGATGACGTTGTTGGTGGCCGCGAAGTCGCCGCCCAGGTCGGCGTCGTCGCTGACCAGCAGGGCGGACCCGGTCCAGGCTCCGCCGGGGTCTCTCTCGTAGGCCGCAACCTTGTCGACATAGGCGCGCAGCTCGGCGGCCGTGACCGCCGGGATACGGCCGATGGCGACCGCGGGCACGCCGCGGCCGTCGAAGTCCGCGTACTCGGAATCGGCCGGCGCGATGCCGTCCTCGGTGGTCACCAGCCAGGCCGGCAGCAGGTTGGTCGAGAGGCCCAGGAGGTTCCGCGGATCGTAGGTGCCCTTGCCGGCGAGCGCGACGTAGCGGGGGGGCGTCGGCCAGAAACGGACGGCCCAGGAGAGGAAGTCGCGGATCGCTTGCGGATCGTAGACGCCGTCGGCGAAGACGTCCATGACGTCGCCGAGGTCCACCACCATCGTCGAGAGCCCCTGGGCGGCCCGCAGGGCGGCCAGCCGCCGCGCCTCGTTCACCAACGCGGCCGGGGCGATCACCAGGTACTCGGCGCCGCCGGGGTTCTTCAGGTCGGCGGGAGCGCTGGGCCGCGTCGTGGCCGGGTCGCGGGCCGCGCCGGTGAGCGCCAGGAAGGGGCCGGCGTCCGGGGCCGTAAAGGCCACTCCCCAGGAGCCGTCCGCCCGGAGCTGCGCCGCGAGACCCGTCAGCCGCCGGGGCGCGAGCGGCTGCGCGAGGTCCCACACGGCCACGTCCGCGGAGCGGAAGCCGGCGAGGCTCACGGCGGCGCCCGCGTTCGCCCGGAAGGCCAGCCGGTCGCCGGCCGCCCGGTATCCGCGCGCGTAGGTGAGGTCCAACGAGTCGAGCCAGAGACCCCCGGCGGCTTCGAGCGCCACGATCTCGATCTGGTTGACGCCGTCGCGCAGGATGTTCGCCGGCAGCATCACCTCGCCGGTGAACGGTCCCGGCCCCGCGCCCGTCACCTCGCCGGCCGGATGGCCGTTGACCCACACGCTCGCCCGCTGCGAAGCGGCGAAGCCGTGGAGATGCACCGCCAGCGTCGCCGGAGCGGCCGCAGGGGCCGGTACCTCGACGGTCAGGGCCGCCCGGTCATAGCCGGGGTAGCCGGGGAAGAGGCTCTTCCAGATCCAGAAGTCCTCCACCGGCAGCGGCGCCGAAGCGGCCGGGATGGCGTCGGTCTCCAGGTGCAGCGTCTCCAGGAAGGAGCCGGCGGCGGGGCCGGAGGCCGCCCGCGCCGCCGAAGACGCCATGATCCGTCCGGCGCCGCGCTCCAGCCAATAGACATTGACCCGGGTATAGGGACTGGCGATCGCCTCGGCGTAGAAGACGAGGCCGTCGCCGTCGTCGGCGGGCTGCCAGGAGACGTCCTGGCCGGCGCGGCTCAGCCGCAGGCGGCCGGCGCGGATCTGCCCCGCGGTCTCCGAAGCGGACATTCCGAGGGCGCCCGCGATCTCCGCCGCCCGCAGCCGGACCATGCCGTTCCGGGTCACCTCGATCCGGGCGCGAGCCGCAGCCCGCACCGGTGCGCTGGCGGTGGCCTTGGTCGGCCTCGCATCGGCCCGAGCCGTGGCCCGGGCGAGGCGCGGGGAGAGGTGTTTGCCCCGCGCCGTAAAGTCGCGCTCCTGGGCCTTTTCCATGCCGTCTCCATCGTCCGCGTTGTCCGCGTCGTCCGCCGCGGGCGACTCACCCTGGACCGTCACCTGGTAGGGACCGAAGGTCTCGCGTTGTCCCTGCCGGTCGATCTCGATGAGGCGGTAGGTGAGGGTCTCCCCGCGCGGCGCCGTGGGGTCCACCAGCCGGTAGCGTCCGCCGGGGAGTTGCTCCACGGCCGGCACGGCTCTCTCGGAGACGCGGACGAAACGGCCGCGGGGGTCCTGCCGCTCGACCTCGAAGGCCCTGGTGCCGACCTCGGCCGCGGTCTCCCACTCGACGACTACGCGGCCGTCGTCCTCCCGCGCCGTGAACGAGGAGACCCGCGCCCAGGTGGCCAGGTTGGAGGCCGTGATGCTGCACGTCGTGCTCAGCGCCGACTGGCCGACCCGCGTGGCGAACGTCGAAGAGTCGGACCAGTAGGCCGTGGTCTGGAAGTCGATCGTGGTGCCGTTGGGCACCGCCGGATCGACGTAATACCGGAAGCTCAGCGTGCCGGTCTGGCTCTGGCCGATGATCCCCAGGCTGGTGCCGCCGCCGGTCGCGACCGTGTCGCGCGGCGTCCACCGGATCGTTCCGGGCGTCGACAGGTTGACCGTGCCGCCGGTCGTCTCGGTGGGTGCGTTGCCCTGGGTCTGGCCGGCGATGAACGAGTTGTTCGGCGTATCGGCCACCACGTCGAACTGCATGTAGCTCGCGGCGCCGCAGCGGAAGCGCTCGGCCGTGCCGCTGCTCGGCGTGCAGGCGATGTTGTTGGTGAACGTCACGGTGCAGGCGGCCGACGCGCCGTTCGAAAAACCGGTGCGTACCGTGCTCGGCGAGCAGCTGCACGACAACGCCAGGCTGGGCGCCGGCACCGTCGAGTTGACGTTCTGGCAGTTGCACTTGGACGGGGTGCCCGGCCGCACGTCGGTCTCGCTGCCGCACGTTCCGCCCGGGCCGATCTCGTTGGCGTTCTGTCCCCAGGTGGCGCAGGTCGGGATGTCGACGAACCCGTCGGCCGCGCCGTTCAGGCCATCCGTGCACTTCAAGGTGATCGGATCCGGGAAAATCATGAAAGAGTCGTCCCAGAACCCGTCCGCGTTGCTGTCGCAGGTGCTGCTGCTGCTCACCTTCACCAGGTCGCCGCAACTATCGCCGTCGCCGTTGAAGAAAGGTCCGTTGCCGCCGAGCAGGTTCAGAGAGCCGGCGGGAGAGTCGAAGGTGCAGCGCTGATCGTTGAGCGTGCCGGCCGGCTTCAAGGATTCGCGGGCGCAGCTCGAGCCGTTGTAGGCATAGCCCTGGGAGCCGGCCGTGACCGTCTCCGTGCCCAGGTAGTTGTAGATGTACATGCCGACGTCGTAGCGCGTGTTCGCCGAGGTATTGCGCAACTGCCCGCCCATGCGGATGGTCAAGGTGTCGTTGCTGTTGCTACAGCCGTCGCTCTGCAGACCCAGCCCGACGAGGATGAACGTCACGTCGCCCGCCGTGCAGCTGTTGCCGCCGCGGTCCTGTACGCACTGGCCGGTCTCGACCGCGTGGGCCGCGCCGGCGGTCAACGTCGAAAATATAACAATCACGATATTAAAGTTGCGGCGAAGGACGGCGAGAGCGTTCATGGCATTACCTTTCGCCCGGGGCTGATCAGGCGCGATTCGGAAAGTCTCTGAGGCTGACAGGCCATCCTACCATGGCGGCAGGAGACGGAAGGCACTGCGCTTGCAGCTCAGTTTTGTAGCGTATTCGCTCAGGAGACGCTTTCAAGGATTGGAGGGAATGGCATGGCACGTTACAAGATGCGGCAACGACTGCTCTCGATCGGCGAAGACTTCGAGATCGAGGATGAGCGCGGCAATCCGGTCTACCGGGTCGACGGCAAGGTCCTGCGGATCCGGGAGACTTTCGTCCTCGAGGACCTGGCGGGCCACGAGGTGGCGACGATCCGCGAGAAGAAGATCGCATTGCGCGACACCATGAACGTCCTGCGCGGCGGCGAAGTCGTCGCGACCATCCGCAAGGCCTGGGTCACCCCGTTCCGGGACAAGTTCGGGATCGACGTCCGGGGCGGCGAGGACATGACGGCGCAGGGGAAGATTCTGGACCACGAGTACGAGATCCACCAGGGAGGCGAGACCGTCGCCCGGGTGTCGAAGCACTGGTTCACGATCCGCGACACCTACGGCATCGAGGTCGCCCCCGGCCACGACGACGGCCTCATCCTCGCCATCGCCGTCGCCATCGACGAGATGGCGCACGACCCGGACGAAGGCAGGGGTTGACGGCGGGTCGAGAGCGCTGTCCATGCACTAGTGCAAAGCTGTCTGTTTGACAGGAGGACAGCCGCTCCGTACCCTCGGTCACAGACCCGCGGAACGACTTTGCGGCAATCGCAGAAAGGAGGCCTGCCATGGCCTTGTACGCGATCGATGGGACCTGGAACAAGGATGGCGACAAGGATGAGGCGGACACGAATGTCGTCAAGTTCTGTAAGGCGCACCAGGACGACAAGCACGAGTACTACACCTCCGGCGTCGGTACGCGTCTAGGCGCGTTCGGACGGTTCATCGGCGGGCTGATCGGCGCGGGCGGCAGGGACAGGGTTCGGGACTCCTACAAGGAGGTCTGCAAAAACTTCCTCGATGGGGACCAGACCATCGACATCGCCGGCTTCAGCCGCGGCGCCGCGCTCGCCCTGCACCTGGCCAACGTGATCGCCACGAAGGGCATCCTGGATCCGAAGTCCGGGAGCGTGGTGAAAAAGGATCCCGAGATCCGTTTCGTCGCGCTGTGGGACGTGGTCGGCTCCTTCGGCATCCCGATCGACATCGGGGGGATCCCGTTTCAGTCGACGAACCTGGGAATCCACCTCGACCTCCCCAAGAACGTCCAGCACTGCTATCACGCGATGGCTCTCGACGAGAGGCGGCAGAGCTTCCGGGTCACCCGCGTCAAGGGGGCCTACGAGGTCTGGTTCCGGGGCGTCCATTCCGATATCGGCGGGGGCAACACCAACGTCGGCCTGAACAACATTTCCCTGCGCTGGATGCTGAGGAAGGCCGCCGCCGCCGGGGTGCCGGTCGATGGTGCGGCGGCCGACGGTCTGAAGGTCGATCCCAACGCCGACCTGAGGGAGCCCAGGGATCTCGTCGAGAACATATTGCGCAAGACCCAGCCGGGCGACCGCTTCCACTACACCGTGACCGCCCGCCCCGGCGGCCGCTGCAACAACCCGTCCGAGGACTGCCTGCGCGAGACCGAGGAAATAGAGCGCCGGCTCGCGTAGGGCGTTCGGTTCAGGCCTTCCACAGGACCCAGGTGGTCATCGACCTCTGGTTCTGGACAAGGGTGGTCTTCAAGGGATCGGCCCACCTCGCGCCGAGCCGGCCGGTGGCCCTCGCCAGCATGGCCTCATCCACGAGGAAGCGCTCCGTCCCATCCGGAAGGTGGTACCGCCGCCCCTGGATGGGCGTGACGCGGCCCTCGAGCCCGATCGTCGAGGCCAGCCTGGCGAAGAAGAGCCCACCCGGCCTGAGGACGCCCCACATCGCGTCGAGCATCCGGTCGAAGTGGGCCTCGTCGCGCGCGAAGTGGAGCACCGCGCTGCAGACGACCGCGTCGAAGCTCTCGGCCGGGAAGGGGATCTCCGCCAGATCGGAGACCTGGAAACTCGACGCCGGGAGGTCGGGCGCGAGCTGTCCGGCCAGGCGGCGGACCTGGCTCACGGCCTCAGGGTTCTCATCCACGCCGAAGACCTGGTATCCGTTGCGGAGAAAGTAGACCAGGTTCCGGCCGCCGCCACAGCCCGCATCCAGAAGTCTGATGCCCGGCTTGAGGCGGCCCTTCATCACCTGATCGAGCAGGTAGATGTCGATCGGGCCGAGCTGCTCACAGAGGTCCATGCGGTGGATAGTAGGGCTGAACCGTCCTGGGATTTCACCGACCGTCTCTGCGTTCAGAGAGAAGGGCTTCGAGGATGCTCGCCCCTCCGGAGGGACGCGGCGGTGCCGTCATCAAGACCTCGCGGGGAAGAGGAGCAGAAGACCGGCGCAGAAGCCCCTGGCGCTCCAGTCGGGCAAGCCGCTCCTCGGAGCCATTCACCGCAGCAAGCTCCACGTCCTGTTAGCCCCGGGCTCCGCCGTCGTCTCGAGCGCCACACCGACCGCGGCGAGGCTTTCGAGGAGCTTTTCCGCCTGTTCCGTCTGGACTCCCTTGAACCGCCGCGGGACGTCGTCGGCCGTCGCCTCTCCGAGCTCCGCCAGGAGGTCGCGGACGGCCACGACGCGGGCGGGGAGGTCTTTGGGCCAGGCGAGCTTGGGGGCCTTCCTGCCCTTGGCGGCCTTTGCCGGCTCCTCGGTTTCGAGGCCCGCTTCGGCGAGGGAGACCTGGGTCGCGGCCTTGGCGCCCTCCGGGTTCTGGAACTCAGGACGCAGCCAGCGCACGAGGCCGCGCTTCTCTTCTTCGGCGCGCTCGCGGTTGAGGGCGACCAGGCGTTCGAGGATCTCTTCATCGGTCAGAGTCGGCGGCCAGCCGTAGGCGTCGAACACGGCGGCATCGAGGTCGTCGTGAATCTGCTTCAGGATCGAGACCAGACCCTGCTCATGGATCACCCGCTCCTTTTCGGTGAGCGGCTCGCCGCTGCGGAGCTTCTCGAGGACGTTGTACATGCCGGTGATCGTGAGCCCCCGATGCCGTGCCTGCTGCCGCTTGCGGTGGGCGTCGAGGGCTTCGCCGAGAGCTCGGATGCGCTGCCTTTGGGCTTCGTTACAAGATGGAAAAGGGAATGTGTCGAAGCATATCGCGATGCTATAACGGGGACGGTTCTCGAGGGTCGCTCCGACTCTGTCTGACCAAACCGTGTGGATACGGCTTGAAAGCACACCATGCCATGCCGGGTCGGCTAGGCAGATGGCCACAACTGTCTGTTCAGGCAAGGCATGTCCAGGAATGAATGTGAACCAACGATGTTTGGCTGTTTCAACGGTACAGAGGTATTGTGGTAGGCCTCGTACGGCTCGCCGCAAACCAGGTCGTGCCTCTGCGAAGACCCACCAATTCTGTGAATAAAGACGGCGCTGTTGCTGCATGCGGAAAGGTTTTACCGAGGCGAGCAGGTGCTGATACTCTAAGGGATGGTTCTGGCGGGCCTCAGGTTCGATCAGTCCGAAAAAGTCGATTACGTATCGGATGTTGTCACCAGACAGGAGCGATTTTGCACCAGCAAAGGGACGTACGACTCGGCTGGCTGGGAAGGTGTCCTTGTCGACAATGAAGCCATCCCCAACCAGGGTGATTCCGCGGAAGGCTAATCCTTCGTTGGCCTGAAGAGGCTTGGCGCTTGAAACATTAGCTCCGATAGATAGATCTGAGTTGATCCTGCCGCTAAAGAGGTCGAATTCTGTCGTAATTTCGCCATTCAGTCCTACGTGTTCTGACCGGGTGGAGAGGACAAGCCCAGGAGCATTGTCTTTAGAGCAGCAAGTCAATGAGACTCGAACCGCCGCACCGTCTACTGAGTCGACCCAGGGATGGTCTGGTACAGCGAAGGACAGGTTCACCTCGTTCCCGAGATGCCTTTCGACAACCGAACGGTTAAAGCTCTGCGTAATACTATTTGTCGTGATGAACCCAAACCTTCGGACCTTACCCGCACCTACTAGCCTTGCCGCCTGGTTCCACCAGTACATCACGTAGTCCGCGGTCTCCGGCACGTCGTCGTGGGCATTCCTGAGAGCCTCGACGTAGCCATCGCCGAGCGCCAGCCGCATCCGTTTGTTGCCGATGTACGGCGGATTGCCGATGATGAACTCCGCCTTGGGCCATTCCGCCCGTCTCGGGTTCACATAGCGGTAGACCGGAATCCGCGCCTCCTCATCAGGGATCTTCTCGCCGGTTACGGGGGAGACCTTCGTCGTCTCGCCGTCCCATCGCGTGACGGGCTTGCCCTTCTCGTCGCGGAGCAGCTCCTCGCTGTCATAATCGAGCACCGCGTCCCGGCACTCGATGTTGCCGAAGTCGCGCAGCACCGGCTGCGGGATGGTCAGGGCGCCGCCGGGTTGGCGCACCTGCCATTGCAGATAGCCGATCCAGAGCACCAGCTCCGCGATCTCCTTGGCCCAGCGCTTGACCTCGATCCCGAGGAACTGCTCCGGCGTCACGCGGAAGCGTTCCATCTCCAGCCCGATCTGCCGGTAGCCGAGCTCCGAGAGGAGCGCCAGCACTTCGCTCTCCAGGCGTTTGAAGAGGTCGAGCGTCACGTAGAGAAAGTTCCCCGTGCCGCACGCCGGGTCGAGAACCCGCGTGCGGCAGAGCGTGTGGTGGAACGCGAGGACGCGCTTCTGCGCCTCCCCGACCTTGCCGAGGTCGACGAGTTGCTGGACCTCGGCGCGCACCAGGTCCCAGTCGCCGCGCAGCGGTTCCTCGATCGTCGGCTTCACCAGCCGCTCGACATAGGAGCGCGGCGTGTAGTGCGCGCCGAGACGGTGGCGCTCCCTGGGGTTCAAGGCGCGTTCGAGAAGGGTGCCGAAGATTGAAGGATCGACTTGCGACCAGTCGCTCTTCGCCGCCATGAGGAGCAGGATGAGCTGCTCTTTGGTGAGGACCGGCGCGTCGTGCGTCGAGAACAACCCGCCGTTGAAGCGCAGGAGCTTGCCGGTCACGTAATCCGAGCCGCGGTCCATCGCCCGCCAGAGCGAGCTGACGCCGCTGGGGAACGAGGGCGGGTTCGGCAGCCACCAGTTTTCGAGCGCGTGCGAGAACGGCTTTTCCGGCAGCAGCCCGATGTCCTCCGCGAACATGGTGAAGAGGCAGCGCATCAGGAACGTCGCCACCCTCTCGGGGTCCTGGCCAGCCGCTTCGAGAGCGCGCGCCAGCGCCGCGATCTGTTCGGCGATGTCCCGCGTGACGGCGGCCGTGCGCTTGGCGGGATCGAGCGACTGCGGATCGGTCCAGATCGCCCGCAAGAGATCCGTGTGCGCGGCGAGGTCGCGCAGGAAGATGCGCTTGCGGTGGCCGTCGGGAAAGGCGCGGTAGACGCCCGTGCCGTCGAACGAGGCGTAGACGTCGAAGCAGTAGCCGATGTCGCAGACGAGGAGGAACGGCGGCGGCGCATCGAGGAGCGCGGCGTAGCCCAGGGCCTGGCCGTGGGCCGCGCTCATCATCTGGTTCCAGGCCGGCGAATCGCGCCGTTTGGGGCCGGTCGCGGCGCCTTGCTTGGCTTCGAGCAGGAAGCTGCCGTGCTTATAGAGGTCGACCCGGCCGATGGAGGTGCCGCCGGCCCGGGTACGCGTCACGTCCTTCTCGAAGACGTAGAGATCCCGCTTCGCGTCGCCGGTCTTCGGATGCGGGCGCTCGACGCCGAGCGCGTCGCACAGCTCGTTGAGGAACGAATCCTTGTTGGCGCGCTCCGCGTCGCCGCTCGCGGACCAGCGGGCGATAAATGGATCGAGGGTCATGGTCCCGCGAAGTCTACCCCCCGCGGGGGTGTGCGAGAAAGCCGGAGGAAAGGGTATCGGTACGGCTCGTCCCCCGCTTCGCGGCTCCGTTCCCCCACTTCGCGTCTGGGGGCTTCCCTTTTTCTCTGTTTGAGCTAAGATACGCCTAGCCGCATCTGCGACAGTCTGTACACCCATTGAGGATCCGCGGCAACGGGAGTCCTTGTTGTGGTTAATTTTGCGAAGACGAAGGTCTGCGCCTCGGTCTGTCTTACGCTAGGTTTGTGGCTTGGAGCCTCCCAAGCCTCGGCCGAGGTCAGGGTCCGTGTAGGCGAG
This sequence comes from Thermoanaerobaculia bacterium, assembly GCA_046714475.1. Classification (GTDB taxonomy): domain Bacteria; phylum Acidobacteriota; class Thermoanaerobaculia; order Multivoradales; family UBA5704; genus DASPJI01. The sequence continues at coordinate 2,846 of JBKKAU010000427.1, read as the reverse complement.
AACGGCCGCAAGGTCATCACCAACGAAGATTCGGCCCAGCGCTCCCGGCGGCTCTCGCCCAAGCTGCTGCCGATCCCCGACGTCAGCCTCGAGCCGCTGATCCACCGCCACAGCACCGCCCAGCAGCTTGATCCCAAGCTGGTCCAGGCGCTGATCCAGGTCGAGTCCGGCTACAACCATCGCGCCCTCTCCCGCAAGGGAGCCATGGGGCTGATGCAGCTGATGCCGGCCACCGCCAACCAGCTGGGGGTGAACGACCCCTACGACCCGGACCAGAACGTGCGCGGCGGCACCACCTATCTCCGCCGCATGATCGACCGGTTCCAGGGCCGGCTCGAGTGGGCGGTCGCCGCCTACAACGCCGGCCCGGGCGCGGTCGAGCGGTACCGCGGCATCCCGCCTTACCGGGAGACCCGCAACTACGTGCAGCGCGTGCTCTCCCTGTTCCAGGGCGGCAACCTGCGCCTGCCGGTCCTGGCCGGCTCCGGCCCGGGCTTCTCCGGAGCGGCGCGCAAACCGTATATCATCCGCCGCAACGGACGGCTCGTCCTCACCACGTCTCTGGACGGGACGCTTTAACCACTGGAGGTCCCGCAGTTCCCGGTGGTGGCATAGAATGCCCCCGCCACGGACCCGTCCGTGCTTTCGCCCATGCTCAATCTGCCGAACGTCCTCTCGATCTTCCGGATCCTCCTGGTCCCGCCCCTGGTGGTCGTCCTGCTGACCAAGTTCGAGGGCAAGGAGTGGTGGGGGCTCGGCCTGTTCCTGCTCGCGGCGGTGATGGACTTCCTGGACGGCTTCCTGGCGCGGCGGCGCAAGGAGGTGACCCGCCTCGGCACCCTGCTCGATCCGACGGCGGACAAGATCCTGGTCTCCGCCGCCTTCATCTCGCTGGTCGAGCTCGACCCGCGGGTGGTGCCGGCCTGGATGGTGGTGGTGATCATCGCGCGCGAGTTCGCGGTGACGTCGCTGCGCAGCTTCGCCGCGGCCGAGAACCTGGTGATCCCCGCGGGGCTGTCCGGCAAGATCAAGACGATCGTCCAGATCATCGCCATCGCCCTCCTCATCATCTACAACCAGCTCGGTGAGTTCCGGCACCTGGCCCCGATCTCCCTGTGGGTGGCGCTGCTGGTGACCGCCTACTCGGGCATCGAGTACTTCGTGCGCTTCGGCCGGCTGATCCTGCGGGGCGAGGCCCCGCGGGCCTAGCCCTCACCCCCCCGGCCCCCTCTCCCGCCACCCCTCGCCCCCTCCCCGGGAGAGGGGGAGAAGAGACGTAGGCAGGAAGGTTCGGGTGGTGGCGCCCCTCTCCCGGGGAGGTCGGGCGGGGTGGCGGGAGAGGGGACGGGGGTGAGGGCCGGGAGGGGCGGCCCGCCGCGAAATTTCGTAGATTCCTACACCGGCAACCGCAGCAGCGCCTCGCACCCGGGCTCGGGCGTACGGTTCTCCAGGGTCAGGGTGCCGCCGTGGGCTTCGGCGATCTGGCGGGAGAGGGCGAGGCCGATGCCGCTGCCGCCGGGCTTGGTGGTGTAGAAGGGGACGAAGAGGTTTTCGGAGTTGGAGAGGCCGGGGCCTTCGTCTTCGACCCGCACCTCGACATGGGCGGCGGTGAGCCGCCAGCTGATGCCCACGCCGCCGCCCCCACCGGCGCCCGCGGTCTCCAGGGTGGCGTCGACGGCGTTGCGCACCAGGTTGATCAGCAGCTGCTCGAGCTGGTCCGGATCTCCCTGGACGGTCACCTCGGGGCCGCGCTCGACGTAGACCGGCAGGCGCGTTTCGAGGGCGGCGACGCGGCGGATCAGGGAGGAGAGGTCGGTGGCCGCGAGGCGCGGCGGGGGGAGGCGCGCCAGGCGCGCATAGGCCGCCATGAAGCGGGTCAGCGCCTCGGAGCGGTCGCTGATGATCTCGAGGCCGCCCCGCATGTCCTCTTCCCAGTCCTCGGGCCGGCGCTCGAGGAGCCGGCCGAGCGTCGAGGCCATGGAGTGGATCGGCGCCAGCGAGTTGTTGAGCTCGTGCCCCAGCACCCGGATCAGCCGCTTCCAGGCCTGGCGCTCCTCCTCGCGCAGCGTCTGGCTGACGTCCGAGATCACCAGCAGCTGGTGGGGCAGGCCGCCCTCGCGGAACTGGCTGCGCCGGATGTCCCAGCGGCCCGGCCCCGACGGGAAGGTCCGCGCCACGGTACCCACGAAGTCCTGGTCCAACAGCTCCGCCAGACCCAGCTCCTCGGCCGGCCGGTCGAGCAGGCGCTCGGAGGGCTCGTCCAGCAGGCGCTCGCCGGCGCGGTTGACCAGTTGCAGCTTGCGCTGGTCGCCGAAGGCGAAGACGGCGACGTCGACCTCCTCCATGACGCGGTGGAGCAGGGCGGTCGCCTCGACGGCCCCGAGGCGCTGCTCGCGCAGGACGTCGCCGATGGCGTTGATCTCGTGCATCACCTCGCCCAGGGCGTCGACCTCCGGCTCCTGGCGGGCGCGCAGCGAGAAGTCCCCTTCGCGCAGGGCGTTGAGCAGGTTCGAGAGGGTCTGGAGGGGGCGGACGACGCGGTCGCGCAGCGTCAGGGCGATCCCCCACCAGAAGAGCAGGAGCAGGGCGGTCACCGTCCAGCGCAAGCCGGCGCGGTGTTCGTCCGACCAGAGCAGGATCAGGGTGCCGAGGATTCCCGGCAGTCCAGTCGCCAGCGCCCAGAGCAGGATCCGGCTCTCGAACGAAAAGGCGCTGCGCGGGCGCCTGGCGAGCGGCGGGCCGTCGGTCTCGCTCCGCTCCAGCGTGCGGGTCGGGCTAGAGTCCATGCTGCCCATCCCAAGCGGTCTCTATGTAGGGGAGGGGCTCGCCCCCTCCCGGGCGGGGAC
>JBKKAU010000426.1:0-4343 GCA_046714475.1 Thermoanaerobaculia bacterium | reverse complement strand
CCTCTATATCGACTGCACTGGGTTCCGCGGCCTGCTTATAAACCAGACTCTCGGTGAGCCGTTCCAGTCATTCTCCGAATCTCTCCTCTGCGACAGAGCCATCGCGATGCAGGTCCCACAGGACATCGAGGTGCATGGAATCAACCCGTTCACGACGGCCACGGCACTCACTGCTGGCTGGGTTTGGAACATCCCCTTGTATGGCCGGATCGGAACGGGCTACGTCTACTCGAGCCAGTTCATTTCGGCGGAGTTGGCGGAAACGGAATTCCGCCGCCATCTTGGACGGGCGGCCGAGGGAGTGCGAGCCTCGCACATCCCGATGCGTATAGGCCGATGCCGGAACTCTTGGGTAAAGAACTGCGTAGCAATAGGCCTTGCTAGCGGCTTTGTCGAGCCCCTGGAGTCTACGGGTATCTTTTTCATCCAGCACGGGATCGAGGAGCTGATCAATCATTTCCCGGACGTCGTCCCTGACGAGGAGACGGTGAAGAGCTACAATCGAGTCGTGGGCAATTGCATCGACGGTGTCCGCGACTTCCTCATTCTCCATTACCGCACAACGGACCGCGGCGACACTGAGTTCTGGAGAGCTACCAAGCACGTCAAAGTCTCCGCGGATCTAGCGGAGCGAATGGAGCTGTGGAAGCGTCGGCTCCCGAACCCCAGGAACATCAACCAGAGTTACCACGGCTTCGAGGCCTACTCCTACTCTGTCATGCTGCTCGGCCTAAACTACCGCCCGCAGTCCAGCCTGCCTGCGCTTGAGGAGATCGCGCCGGAAAAGGCCCTCCATGCTTTCCGCCTCATGCGTGAGAAGACCCAGAGGCTGGCTTCAGCACTTCCCTCGCAGCTTGAGTACCTGACGCACGTGCGATCCAAGGCTGACGCCCCAGTTGTAGGGCAGGTCGATCCGACCCTGTAGAGGCAATTAGGGAGAGCAAGCGGGTTCATTAAGGATACAGAGATCGACGCGCCTTAAGGAGATTCTCTTACCTGCCCCTGCGGCCAGCATATGCCTGTTCGAACCGTCGTTCCACGAGCTTCCTCTGGTTGTTCCTAAGGCAACCCAGAACGGGCGGGTACCATGCGAGTAGGCTGGCCTGAGCAAAGTCGCTCGTCGTGGAGGCAGCGGTGCAACTTCTGAGAGAACGGACACTGGTAGGGCTTCTGCGCTCGCGAGCGCAGGAGCAATGGGATCTCCGTGCATACCTGTTCCTCGCCGAGGGGGAGATCCCGGCCGCCGAACTTACCTACGCAGACTTGGACCAGAGGGCGCGTGCGGTCGGAGGACTTCTCCAGCGTGAGGGATTCCTGGGGAAGCGAATTGTCTTGCTTTATCCCCCAGGGCTTGATTACGTGATTGGCTTCTTCGGCTGCTTGTACGCAGGCGCCATTGCCGTCCCAGCATACCCACCAACCTCTCGGCGCCATGTGCCACGCCTGCTCTCGATTGTTCGCGATTGCAGCCCCAATGTCATCCTGAGCGTGGCCTCGGTTCTGTCGAAGGTCGTTGCGCTGACTGCCCAGACCGAAGATCTAAAAGGAGTACGATGGATCGCGACGGACGAGCTCGAGGTCTCTGACTCCGGCTGGGAGCCGCCACTTCCTGGGCCCGAGTCTCCGGCTTTCCTGCAGTACACGTCTGGGTCGACCTCCACTCCGAAGGGCGTCGTAGTGAGCCATGGCAACCTAATCCACAACGAGGAGATGATCCGCCGCGCCTTTGGTCAATCGGAGGCATCGGTCATCCTCGGTTGGCTCCCCCTCCACCACGATATGGGGCTGATCGGGCAGGTGCTCCAGCCTCTTTACGTGGGGGCTCCCTGTGTGCTGATGTCGCCGATGTCATTCCTACAACGGCCAGTGCGGTGGCTACGAGCTATTCACAAGTACGGTGGCACCACCAGTGGCGGTCCGAATTTCGCGTACGAACTCTGTGTAAACAAAATCACTTCCCAGGAACGGGAAGGGCTTGACCTGTCGTCCTGGCAGGTGGCCTTCAACGGCGCCGAGCCGGTAAGGGCCGAGACACTGGACCGTTTCGCGCGAATCTTCGCGCCGCACGGCTTCCGGCGCGAGGCGTTCTACCCCTGCTACGGCCTCGCCGAGGCCACGCTGTTCGTCGCCGGCGGGACCGTGGACGCCGCGCCGCGGGTGGCGGCGGTCGCGCCGGGCGCGCTGGAAGCGCACCGCGTCGAGCCGGCTGCGTCCGAAGGTCCGCGGCGAGAGCTGGTCGGCAGCGGCGGCACCTGGCTGGGGCAGGAGGTGGCCATCATCGATCCAGAGTCCTTGGAGCGCTGCGCGCCCGGCCGGGTCGGCGAGATCTGGGTGGCCGGTCCGAGCGTGGCGCAGGGCTACTGGCAGCAGCCGGAGGCCACGGCGCGCGATTTCGGAGCGCGTCTCGTCGCGGAGCCGGAGGCCGGGCCGTTCCTCCGCACCGGTGATCTCGGGTTCGTGTATGACGGCGAGCTGTTCGTCACCGGGCGTTTGAAGGACCTGATCATCCTGCGTGGGCGCAATTGCTATCCGCAGGACGTGGAGCTGACCGCGGAGCGAGCCCATTCCGCCGTTCGGCCTGGAGCGTGCGCGGCGTTCTCGGTGGAGCTGGAAGGAGAGGAGCGGCTGCTAGTCGTGGCCGAGTTGGGCCTCCATCCCGGGGACGAGCCCGCGATGGCCGCCGAAGCGGTGCGGCACGCTGTCGCGGAGGAGCACGAGGCACAAGTCCATGAGGTGGTCCTCCTGCGCACCGGCACTCTGCCGAAGACGTCCAGCGGCAAGGTGCAGCGCCAAGCGTGCCGGAAACTCTATCTGGAGGACGGGCTCGCCGTTGTGGCGCGCGCCGGCGCCGAACCTCTCGCGGCCACGCCGGATCCGGAGGCGGCAGCGCACGGAGGGGAGGAGCCGCTTCTCGACTTGCTCCGCCAAGAGGTGGCGCGGGCGGCCCGGGTGCCCCTGGAGCAGGTGGCGTTGGACGCGCCGCTGGTCCGCCTGGGCATCGATTCGCTGGGCGCTGTGGAGCTGCGTTCCGCAGTGGAGGAGCGGCTGGGCGTCGAGATCTCCCTGGCCGGCATCCTGGAGGGGAGCGACACGGCCGGCCTGGCGCGCGAGATCCAGGCGCTCCTGGAGCGGGGAGAGGTCCAAAAGTCCTGGGCCGCAGCGCCGGCGGAGGAGGAGGCGCCGCTCTCCTTCGGGCAGCGAGCCCTCTGGTTCCTGCACCGCCTGGCGCCGGCCAGCGGCGCCTACCACATCACGGCCGCGGCCCGCGTCGAGCCGACGCTGGATGCCGCGCCGTTGCGCCGGGCTTTGAACGCTCTGGCCGCACGCCATCCCGCCCTCCGCGCCACGTTCCAGGAGGGCGCGGACGGGCCGCGGCAGCGCTTCGACTGCTCCCTGGAGCCGGAGCTCGTGACGATCGACGCCGGGGATCTCGCGGAGCCCGAGCTCCTGGAGCTGGCCTGGCGCGAGGCGTACCGGCCGTTCGACCTGGCCGCGGGACCGCTCCTCCGCGTCGCCCTCCTGCGCCGCAGCCCGGAGCGCGACCTGATCGTCTGGTCGATCCACCACGCGATCGCCGATTTCTGGACCGTGGCCTTGCTGGCGCGCGAATTGGCAGCGCTCTATGGCGAGGCCGCGGGGGGGCCGCCCGCGGCCCTGGAGCCCTCGGCGACTTCGTATGCGGACTTCGTACGTTGGGAAGCGGAACGGATGGCCGGGCCGAAAGGGGAGCGGCTCTGGAGATTCTGGCGCGACCGGCTCGCCGGCGCTCCCCTGAGCCTCGACCTGCCTACGGACCTCCCGCGGCCGCCGGAGCGGAGCTGGCGCGGCGCTGCCACGGGGCTGGCGCTGGACCGCGCCCTGGCGGACGCCGCCGAGGCGCTGGCGGCCTCCCGGGGGGCTACGCTGTTCATGTTCCTCCTCGCCGTCTTTCAGACGCTCCTGCATCGCCTAACGGGGCAGGACGACCTGCTCGTCGGCTCGCCCACTGCGGGGCGCGGCCGGGCCGAGCTGGCGGGGACGGCCGGGTACTTCGTGAACCTGGTGGTGCTGCGCGGCGACCTGGGCGGGGACCCCGGGTTTGGCGAGCTGCTGGAGCGGACCCGGCGGAGCGCTCTCGACGCATTGGCGCACCAGGAATTCCCTTTCCTCCTCCTGGCCGAGCGGCTGCGTCCTGAGCGCGATCCGTCGCGCTCGCCGGTGTTCCAGGCGGCGCTGGTCCTCCAGAAGGCGCAACGGCCGGACGAGGGGGCCTTGGCCGCTTTCGCCGTGGGGCTGGACGGCGCGTGCGCCAACCTCGGCGGGCTGCGTCTGGAGTCGTGTGCCCTGCCCGAACGTTTCTCGCC
>JBKKAU010000425.1:0-5216 GCA_046714475.1 Thermoanaerobaculia bacterium | reverse complement strand
CGGCCATCCAGCAGAGACAGAAAAGGAACCCACGGCGAGAGAAAGCAGAACCCCCCACCTGTCCTCCCCCACTCCCTTCCTCCCCCCGCCCAGGGGGGGAGGGACGCACGGCTGCAACGTTCCGGTTATCCGTCTCCCCCTCTCCCGGGGAGGGGGGTGGGGTGGCGGGAGAGGGGGCCGGGGGGTGAGGGCGCTCGATCCGCCGCCAGCCGACGACCAGCGCGGTCGGCAGCAGGAAGGACCAGGGGAAGAACTCGGCCGGGATCACCGTCAGGTAGTAATACCAGGGCTGGAAGTGGTGCCAGGGATCGGCGTAGCGGGTGACGTTCTGCTTGAAGACGATCTGCCGCAGGTAGTCCTCGCCGCCCGCGAGCCCGGCGGGGATCAGCCAGGCGAGCACCACCGCCGCCCAGAGCAGGAGCCCGAGGGGGATGCGCAGGCGTTTCACCTCCGCCAAGTCGCGGGTGACGGCGAGGAAGGCGAGGACCGAGAGCAGGGGAGGGAGCAGCCCGACCGGCCCCTTGGCCAGGGTCGCGGCGCCGGCCGAGAGGAAGAACAGCGGGTAGAGCCCGGGCCGGCGTTCGGTATGGCCGCGCACCCAGAACCAGACCGCGAGCGTCACGAAGAAGCTCAGCAGCATGTCGATCTGCCCGAACCGTCCCTGCCAGATCACGCGGAAGCAGGTGGCGAAGGCGAGGGCGGCGATCCACGCCGCACGGCGGGAGAAGAGCCGTTCCCCCAGGCGATAGACCAGCAGCAGCGAGCCGATCGCGGCGAGGGCCACCGGGATGCGGGTGGAGGTCTCGCCGACCCCGCCGGTCAGGAACGCCGCCAGGTTGATCGCCCAGAACAGGAGCGGCGGCTTCTGGGTGTAGACCTCGCCGTTCAGGCGCGGGATCGCCCAGCTGCCGGCGAGGCGCATCTCGCGGGCCACCTCGGCGTAGCGCGCCTCGTCCGGGTTCCACAGGTCGCGCCGGCCGAGCCCGGGAAAGAAGAGCAGCGCCCCCAGCATCGCGAGGACGAGGAGGTCGCGCCGCGCGCTCACGCCTGGGCGGCCTGTTCGGTGCGGTGGATCAGCCACAGGTTGCGGCCGTAGATGAAGACCCCCGGTATCTGGCCGGCGATGATGACCGGATCGCGGCGGTGGATCGCGTAGGCGAGCAGCACCGCGCTGCCGGCGAGGCTCAGGAACCAGAAGGCCCTGGGGATGACGCTGGTCTTGCGGCGTTCGGAGGCGAGCCACTGGATGAGGAAGCGGGCGGAGAAGCAGGCCTGTCCGAGGAATCCGATGGTGATCCAGACGGGGTTGTGTTCCAAACGTCCATCTCCTCTGAGAGGCGCCGGTCGATCCAGCGCTTCTGCATCCAGCGTACCGCGAACAGGTCGGCGAGGCCGCGCCAGAGCCGGTTGCCGATGCCGTACTTGGCCTGGCCGTGGAGGCGCGGCCGGTGATTCACCGGCACCTGGGTCACCCGCGCCCCCTCCATCCGCAGCAGGGTCGGCAGGAACCGGTGCATGCCGTTGAAGACCGGGATGCGCCGCGCGTATTCGGCGCGGAAGGCCCGCAGGGTGCAGCCCACGTCGGCGATCGACTCGTGGGTGACCCGGTTGCGCACGCGGTTGGCGACGCGCGACGAGGCCCGGCGCACCCAGTCGTCCTGCCGCCGGGTGCGCACGCCGCAGACGACGTCGTAGTCCGCCAGCTTCTCGAGCAGCCGCGGGATGTCGGCCGGGTCGTTCTGCAGGTCGGCGTCGAGGGTGACGAGGATCTCGCCGCGGGCGTGGCGGAACCCGGCCTCCAGGGCCGCCGACTGGCCGCTGTTGCGGCGCTGCCGGACGACGCGGATCCGGGGGTCCTGCCGCGCCAGCCGTTCGAGCGCCCCGGGGCCGCCGTCGGTGCTGCCGTCGTCGACGAACAGGACCTCGTACGGCCGGTCCACCCCCCGCATCGCGCGCTCGATCTCGGCCGCGAGGATCGGGAGGTTTTCCTCCTCGTTGAGGACCGGGACGACCAGGGAGATCTCCGGCATGCTCATGCAGAGTATCTTATCCAGGGTTTCTGATTAAGATACCGCGCAATGAGCTTGGTCCGTCCTCTGGCGCACCCTGGCTGGCTCCGGGGCGCCTGGGCGCTCCTGGTCGGCGTCGCTATCGCGTCCGGCGCCGTCAGGGTAGACGCGACGGATTCCACCTATCCAAGCATTTGGATTTGCTGTACTGTCCCCGCACGCGGGCGAGAGAAACGGGGAGTCCTTGACGTCAGTGAGGTGTTCTCTGAGGGATCTTCTTTGTAGTCGTCCATTCTGTTGGGTTGCGAGGCGGAGGGGGTTGTTGAGCGTGCTGCTGGCGGGGGTCGCGCTGGCCGACGTGTTCTGGGGCCAGGCCCGTCCGCTGCGCTTCTTCGGCCCTGAACGGTCCGCCTGGGCCTGGGTGCCCTGGGGGCTGACGCTGGTCGCGATCCTCATCCGCTTCTGGGGCGCCGGCAACCTCCACAAGAGGCAGGAGATGACGCGGACGGGGATCTACCGCATGGTGAGGCACCCGCTTTACCTTGCCAACTGTCTCATCTATCTCGCCTTCTTCCTGGCGTTCGGCAATCCGGTCCTGGGGATCGTCCTGTTCCTGCTCCTGGTGTTCGGGGTCCACTACCCGTTGATGATCCAGGAGGAGACGGGGCTGGCCCAGCTTTTCCCGGGGGAGCTCGAGGCCTACCAGAGGACGCCCCGTCTCCTGCCGAACCTCTCGGCGTTTCCCGAAGCGCTCGCCACCGACCGCTTCTCCTGGCGGCAGGCGCTGAGGAACCGCGCCGCCGGCGTCCTCTGGGTGCCGGTCGCTCTGCCGCTCGCGATGGAAGCCCTGGTTCGGCTGCGGGAGCACGTCTGACGCCGCCGGAGCCTGTGCTATCCTCCGCGCCATGGCCGTCGACCCCGAGCTGCTGGAAATCCTGGTCTGCCCCAAGTCCAGGGGGGACCTCGAGCTGATCGAGCTGCCGGCCGAGGTCCGGGGCATGCTGGTCGAGAAGTACCGCGAGCACTTCCGCGACGAGGAGCCGGTGGTCGAGCAGGGGCTCTACTGCGCCGCCTCCAGCCTGGTCTACCCCATCGTCTCGGATATCCCGATCATGCTGATCGAGGAGGCGCTCCCCGCCTCCACGATCGGCCGCTGAGCGCCCGCGTGCCGGCGCCCGCGAGCGGCCGGGCCGGGCGGATCGGCTTCTGGCTTTTCGCCGCGCACCTCTACACCGTCTTCGGCATCGCCCTGTCGAACATCCTGCTCGGGGTGACGCTGCTCGCCGCGCCGTGGGCCGCCCGCCGCCGGCCGGCCGACTGGCCGGCGCTGGCGCCGCTGTTCGTGCCGCTCGGGGTCTACGTGCTGACGCTGGCGGGCGCGGTCGTCGCCTCCTTCGAGCCGCGCGTCAGCGTGCGGGCGTTGACCGAGGCCTTCAACCTGGCGACCCTGTACCTGGCGCCGCTCCTGGCGCGCGGCGAGCGCAACGTGCGCCGGCTGGTCGACGGCATGCTGATGGTCGCGGGCCTCTCCGCCTGCACCGGGCTCGCCCAGTACCTCTTCGGTTATGGCGACATCGACCGGCGGATCCGCGGCACGTTCTCCCACTACATGACCTTTTCCGGCTTCCTGCTGATCTGCGACCTGCTGCTGATCGCTTCCATGGTCTGGTCGCACCGCTGGCGGCAGGCCTGGCGCTGGGCGGCGCTGGCGGCGATCAACGCCGCCCTCGTGGGGAGCTATACCCGCGGCGCCTGGGTGGCGCTCGGCTGCGCCCTGACCGCTCTTCTGATCGCGCGCGCGCCGCGCCTGCTGCTCGCCTACGTGCCGGCCGCCCTGCTCTTCATCGTGCTCGCCCCGGTGCCGCTGCTCAACCGCGCCGTCTCGATCGTCGACCTGCGCGACTCCTCCAACTACGACCGGCTCTGCATGGCGAGCGCCGGGCTCACCATGATCGCCGAGCGGCCTCTCTTCGGCCTCGGGCCGGAGATGGTCGAGAGCCGCTATCCGCTTTACCGGCCGCCGACGGCGCCGCGCTTCCGCGTGCCGCACCTGCACAACAATTTCCTGCAGCTCGCGGCGGAGCGGGGCCTGCCGGCCCTCTTCGCCTTCCTGGGGCTGATCGCCGTCAGCTTCACCGTCGCCTGGCGCGGCTTCGTCCGCGAAGGAGGACGCACCGGCCCCCGGGCCGACCTCCACGCGGGGGTCATGCTCGCCCTGTTCGCCTTCTGCGTGGCGGGGCTGTTCGAGTACAACTGGGGGGACACCGAGGTGCAGCGCCCGCTGCTCTTCGTGCTGGCCCTGCCCTTCTGCCTGCGGGCCGGGGAGCCGTCCCCCGAGTGATAGACTCGCCGCGCTCCGGCATGCGGGTTGCAGCCCCGCTCCGAGCGCCCATTCGATGCGATCGACAGCGGGCACGGGGAACCGCGTTGCGGCTTGACCAGCTACTCGTAGAGCGAGGCCTGTTCGCCAGCCGCGAGCAGGCGCGGCGCGCCGTCATGGCCGGGACGGTCGAGGTGGAAGGCCGCCGGGTCGACAAGCCGGGCACGCCGGTGGCCGGGGAGACCCGCGTCGCGGTCCTCGCCCCCAAGGAGCCGTTCGTGTCGCGCGCCGGCCGCAAGCTGGCCTACGCCCTGGACGTCTTCGGCGTCGATCCGGCGGGCCGGGTCTGCCTGGACGTCGGCGCCTCGACCGGCGGCTTCACCGACTGCCTGCTGCAACGGGGCGCCGCCCGCGTCTACGCCCTGGACGTCGGCTACGGCCAGCTCGACCAGCGCCTGCGCGAGGATCCGCGGGTGGTGGTGATGGAGCGGGTCAACGCCCGGCACTTGGCGCCGGACGCGCTGCCGGAGCCCTGTAGCCTGATCACGATCGACGTGTCGTTCATCTCGCTCGCCAAGGTGGCGCCGGCGCTCTTGCCGCACCTCGCCCCCGGCGGGCTGCTGATGCCGATGGTCAAGACGCAGTTCGAGGCCGGCCGCGGCGCCGTGGGCAAGGGGGGCATCCTGCGCGACGAAGAGGTCCGCCAACGGGTGGTCAACGAGTGCGCCGCGGGCCTCGCCGGGCTCGGCCTGGAATTACTAGGCGTGGCCGATTCGGCGGTCGCCGGCATGGGCGGCAACCGCGAGGCCTTTGCCCTGCTGCGCAAGGGGGGGGCAGAGTGACCGAAAAAGCCGCCGCGCCGCCGCGCCGCCGGCGGTCACCGCGCG
>JBKKAU010000424.1:0-1957 GCA_046714475.1 Thermoanaerobaculia bacterium | reverse complement strand
CCTACAGGCCGCGTCAGGATTTGTCGCTGTGTTCCCAGGGAATCGGCCTTCGGCCTCATCCCCGGGCTAAGTTCTCCCGGCCCGTTGGGCCGGTTCCCGCACAGAGGTTTTGGTAGGAACTCTTATTGCTTTTGCGGCTTTGCATCCAGAAAGTCGTTCACCATCGGGACGATGACGGGCATGCGCTCCATCAGCGTGACGTGTGTCGTGTCGGGCAATATGGCCAATCTCGATGCCGAGCGCGGCCGCATGTCGCCGAAAATCTCGTCGCCCTTCAGGCGGAACATTTCCGAGATGTGCTCGAGCCGTACGCCGTCGGCATCGCCGTGGATGAAAAACATCGGCGCCTTGGTGGCCTTGAGCTTGTCGGCGCCGAAGTCGTACGGTTTCAAGTCCATCGCGATGGCGCGCCTGACAAAATTCGGGAAGTCGTCTGGCGTCGGGCTCAGCTTCTTGTATTCGGTTTCGATGGGCGAGCCTTTGAGTGCTTCCGACGTGAGTTGCGGGAACGCGTCGAGTGCTTCCTTGACCCAGCCGTCGTGGCGGAACACGGCCGAGATGCTGATAACCTTACGCACTTTTTCCGGATGGCGGATCGCGCACTGCATCGCGACGCCGCCGCCCATGCTGTAACCGATGAGGTCCGCGCTCGGGATTTTGAGGTAGCCGAGCAGCGCAGCCACATCGTCGGCGAGGTTTTCATAGCTGAAATCGCGTTGGATGTCGGCCGTTCGCCCGTGGCCCTGCATTTCCACGGCAATCACTTTCCGCGTTTTGGAAAGCTCGCCGATCCACTCGGTCCAGTTGTTTGTAATCGTCATGAACGAGCCGTGGAGCAACACCACGGGATCGCCGCTTCCGTGGACTTCGTAGTACATTTTGAGTCCGTTGACCGGCGCGTAGCCCGTAGTTGGCTTTTGCTGCGCCGATACAACAGTCGACAGGAGCGTCATCAGGATAAAAGCTGGTGTCTTCATGTTTGGTTTCCAATTGTCATTTAGCGTGGGCGTTGAAGATGCCGCGCTGCCTAACGCCGAGCCCACCTGTCGGGGGCCGGGTTCGGCCGGCCCCGATCAGGGCTCGGACCCTCTGAGGGTCACCTTCGCCGAGCGCCCTGTGGAGGTCGGCCCCGGGCGTCGGCGCCAAAAGCTGGCGGCGAGCGGCATCGCTGCTGTCAGACATTCACCTGACCCTTTATCCCTTTGGCCGTCATCTCATCTACAGGAACTCGCTGCTCATGCCCTGCCTTGAGGTGCCAACCGGATAGTACACCTTGACCCCAGGGGGAAGGACGGGAGTAGAAGTGCGTCCGTCTTCCAGATGGAACGGCGCCTGACGTGCCCTGGTCAGCTCTTGACCCGATTCCAGGGGCTTACGAACCTCCTCGGATTAGAGGAATGGACGCTTCATGCCGATCTCGGTGATCGGTCAGCGGTCTTCGGCCAGGATCTCCAGGATGGCCTGCCGGCGCCTCGCCTGGGTTCTCCCGGTCGGAGGACATGCCCGACCTCCTCCGCAATGTGCATACGATAGACGAATCCGGTAAGATTGTCGAGTCGTGTCTTGACAGGCGTGCCGGCTACTCCTATCGTACTCGCATACAGCAGTTGAATAGCCGGCGCCGATCCCCGGTTCCGGAGACACCGGGCCTCAGGCCCAGAAAGGAGAAGGACCATGGCGAAGGACACGAGAGTAGGGAGGCTGCAGCGGCTGCTGGCGAGGTTGACCGGCAACCGCGAGGAGCTCGAGCACCTGGAACCGAGCCGCGCCCGCCTCGAGGCGCTGTTCGGCCAGATCCAGGAGGCCGCCGACCGGCAGGCTCTCTACACCGCCAGCAAGCAGGAGGCCTCCCGGCAGCTCCAGACCACCCTCACGGAGGCGGAGCGGCTGGCCACCGTCCTGCAGTTGGCGGTCAAGCAGCACTACGGCATCCGGTCGGAGAAGCTCGCCGATTTCG
>JBKKAU010000423.1:0-1245 GCA_046714475.1 Thermoanaerobaculia bacterium | reverse complement strand
GATGTGATAGAGGAGGTTGGCGAAGGTCGTTGCCATGAGCGCAAAAGATCTCCTTGTAGGGTCAGGCGGCGGAGTATATATCGGTTGGTGAGAACCTGAAGGGAACTTGCCTGCGCCCCTACCGGGGGCTAGGAGGTGGGGTGGGTGGGTCGCGTACCTGGCATTGAAATGCCAGGCTTTATGCCTGTGCCCCTGCGGGGCGGATCAGACGTCTCCGCCGTCGAGTGTGCGACACCAGGCAAGATGCGTATAACAGGGTGGGCTTGCGCCCCAGGCTTTATTCCAATGCTGTTCATTTAAGCGGTTTCTATGTAGGGGAGGGGCTCGTCCCTTCCCCGGGCGGGGGCAAGCCCCGCCCCTACATTTCCCTTAAGTGAGCGGTATTGGGCTTTATTCTGTCGCCCCTACGGGGGCTCTCCCCGCCCCGGAACGGGACAAGCTCCTTCCCCCGCCAACAAGCACTTCTGCTGTGACAACGCACTAGCCGCAGCCGCCGGGTGCCCGGCCAGGCCGGCCTCTATCCTTTGCTGAGGAAACCATCCTCTCTTCTTCGTTTTAAAAGATGTGAACGAATGTCCGGGAGTGAACGGACAATCCCAGGCGGGAAGGAGAGGAGGCCTACGTGTCCCACCTTGTGCATACACGCCGCACTCCTTTCATGGGCCGCCGGCGCATCGCGCCGGTCGGGGAAGTAAAGGCCCACATCAGACGTTGTATCCAGGGTCCGCGGCCGGCCACGTCGTGCGCGCGTGAAAGTTTTGCAACGTTCCTTAGAGGACACAGGATCTCTGATATTGATCATCTTTCCCCCGACCAATGCCTTGCGCGAGAACCTGCCGACCTGTATGGTATCCGCCGCTTTTTGACTCTCGCGGCTGTTGCCTTTCACCCCCAACAACACGGTGGATCGTACTAAGAGTGCAGGATTCCTGCGCCATGGAAAGAATATGTCGCGAAACGCAACTATTTCTGAGATTTTAGAGAGCCGGGCGGCGGAACAGGGAGAGCGCCCGGCCTACGTCTTTTTGTCTTATGACGAGACCGGCGTGGTCGAGGAGCGGCTCACCTACGCGGAGCTTGACGCCCGCGCCCGGGCGATCGGCGCCTCGTTGCAGGCGGCGGGCGCCGGCGGTGAGCGCGTCGCCCTGCTGCTCCCTCCCGGTCCGGATTTCGTCGCCTCCTTCTTCGGCTGCCTCTATGCCGGCGCCGTCGCGGTTCCCGCCCTGCCGCCGCGCCGGCGCGGCG
>JBKKAU010000422.1:0-1115 GCA_046714475.1 Thermoanaerobaculia bacterium | reverse complement strand
CCACGAACACGAGCCCCAGTACACCACAGCCGATCTGAAGGTGATCTTTCCATGAAGCAAGCTGGGCAGGTTATCCTGTTTCGGTTTCCGCAGACTGATTTGCAAGAAGGTAAGCTCCGTCCCGCTCTCCTGCTCGGCAAATTACCAGGCGACTACGACGATTGGTTGATCTGCATGATTTCTTCGCAGACGCGCCGCTACATCCCTCAGTTCGATGAGATCGTCCAGGAGCGGGACAGCGACTTCTCTCAAAGTGGCTTGAAGATAGCCAGCGTGATCCGAGTGGGTCGTCTCGCCGTAGTTGAAGGCAAGATTAACCTTGGCGCGGCCGGCCAAATATCGACTGAAAGACTTCAACGGATAAAAAACCGCTTGGCAGAGTGGATTTCGCAGGTCGAATAGATTCGCCGGCGGATCAGTCCTCCCACTGGGATCATGGTTACGACATCAAGGATCACCTTGCTATCGACGAGAACGCCGCTCACTCCTCCGACCGCGTGAGGGCCATGATCTCCTCGGTGCTCATTCCCGAAGTGGCCCGTCCTCGCATCCTGTCCAACAGCCTCTGCCCGCGGCCACCGGCTGCCTTCTCGTCGCGGAGAATGCGGACGGCATTGCCCTCCACCTCGAAACGCACCTCCGTGTCGGGCAGTAAACCCAAGCGCTCCCTGATCTCGACAGGAATGGTGACTTGCCCTCTGCTGGTGATGCGCATGCGCTCCTCCCGAGTTCTAGGTCAACTCTTATGCCCCGGCAGGTCCATCCATGCAGCATCCAACCCGAACCGTCATAGTCTCCCTCAAGGAAAGGCCGCGTGGTAGCCTTTCCGCCCATGGCGAACTACCACCTGGATTGCTTTAGTGGCCTCGCGGGGGACATGTTCCTCGGGGCCTGTCTCGACCTCGGCATGCCGCTCGAGGTGCTCTCGGAAACCGTGGCCCAGCTCCGCCTCTCCGGCATCTCGGTCGAGGGGCGCAAGGCGATGCGCGGCGGCTTTACCGGTGTCCGGTTCCGCGTCCTTCGGGACGGCCGGCCGATCCAAGGACCCGACCCGGAGGAGGTCCGGGAGCCCCAGCACGACCCCGGGCCCCACCATCACCAAGACCACGATCATA
>JBKKAU010000421.1:0-1846 GCA_046714475.1 Thermoanaerobaculia bacterium | reverse complement strand
TGTAGGGGCGGCCCTTGTGGCCGCCCTCCGAAGGGCACCCACAAGGGGTGCCCCTACAGAAGGGTCCCAGACCAGCCCCGGCTTCGGCCGGGGCTTTTTTCATTTCACGAGGTCGCGCAAGGCGGCTTCCGCCTCGGAATGGCGGAAGGCGTAGCCGAGCTCCTGGAGCCGCTGGGGCACGGCCCTCTGGCCATGGAGCAACGCCTCGGCCATCTCCCCCAGGGCGAGGCGGAACACCGGCTTCGGCACGCCCAGGCCGAGCGCCTGGAGCGGGTTGGGACGCCGCAGGGCCCGGCCGAGCAGGGCGCCGAATTCGCGGTTGGTGACCGGCCGCGGCGCGGTCAGGTTGAAGGGGCCGCGGGCGTCCTCGCGCTCCAGGAGGAAGCGGATCGCCCCGACCTCGTCGTCGATGTGGATCCAGGGGACCCACTGGCGGCCGGCGCCGAGCGGCGCGCCGATCCCGAGGCGGAAGGGGAGGGCCATCTTCGGCAGGGCGCCGCCCTCCCGGGAGAGGACGATGCCGGTGCGCAGCAGCGCGCGCCGCACGCCGAGCGTTTCGGCCTCGGCCGTCGACGCCTCCCACTCCTGGCAGACCGCGGCGAGGATGTCGCCGCCCGCAGGGTGCTCCTCGGTCACCAGCTCGTCGCCGCAAGGGCCGTAGTAGCCGACGGCCGACGCCTGGAGCAGCGCCCGGGGCCGGGCCTTGGCCTTGCGGATGGCGTCGAGCACCGCCTTCCCTGAGCCGACGCGGCTGTCGCGGATGCGGCGCTTGCGCTCCTCGCTCCAGCGCCCGTCGGCGATGCCCTCGCCCGCCAGGTGGAGGATGGCCGTCTCGCCGTCGAGCAGCGCGGCCCACCCGTCCCCGGTCTTGCCGTCCCACTGCATCGCCCGCACGCCGGCCGGCAGACCCTTCACCTTGTCGAGGTCGCGGGTGAGGACCACCGCGTCGTGCCCCGCCGCCCCCAGGTCCCGGGCCGCCGCCCTGCCGATCAGACCCGTCCCGCCCGTGATCACCACCCGCATGCGTATCTCCTTGTCAGACCGCGGCCAGCTCCTCTTCCAGGAGCTGACGCTGGTGCAGGTCGGCGTAGAGGCCGCCCGCCGCGATCAGTTGGAAGTGCGTGCCGCGCTCGACGACCTCGCCGCGGTCCAGCACCAGGATCAGGTCGGCGTCCTGGACCGTCGAGATGCGGTGCGAGACCAGGAAGACCGTGCGGCCCTGGAACACCGTGCGCAGGTTGCGCAGGATCTGCTCCTCGGTGTGGGTGTCGACCGCCGACAGGCAGTCGTCGAGCAGCAGGATGCGCGGCTTGCGGAGGAGGGCCCGCGCCAGGGCGACGCGCTGCTTCTGGCCGCCCGAGAGGGTGATGCCGCGCTCGCCCACCACCGTGTCCAGCCCCTTGGGAAAGCTGGCGAGGTCCGGCTCCAGGCCGGCCAGCCGCGCCGCCTCCATCACCTCGGACTCGGGCGCTTCGGGGCGGCCCAGGGCGATGTTCTCGCGCAAGGTGGCGGAGAAGAGGAAGGTCTCCTGCGGCACCATGCCGATCGCCGAGCGGAGCCGGGCGAGCGGCAGCCGGCGGACGTCGACGCCATCGACCGACAGCCCTCCCGCCGGCGGATCGAACAGCCGCGGGATCAGCGACAGGAGGGTGCTCTTGCCGGACCCGGTGCGGCCGACCAGGGCGACCGTGCGGCCGGCGCCGGACTGGAAGTCGACCCCGGAGAGGACCGGCTCGGCCCCTTCGCGGTAGGCGAAGGTCAGGCCGTGCGCCCGGACGTCGCCGCGGAAGTCCTCGAGGTCGACCAGCGGCGGCTCGTCGCGGATGGCGGGCACCACGTCCATGAT
>JBKKAU010000420.1:0-26216 GCA_046714475.1 Thermoanaerobaculia bacterium | reverse complement strand
ACACCACCACGCCATACGCTATAAGCTGCAGTCGGGGGGGCTCGGAGATGTGTATACGACACAGGCTGGGGGCGGCTCGCGCGGGACGGCCGGTCCGCGACGGCCGGCGGACCGGTCCAGGCGACCTTCTCCCGCCTGACCGACCAGGAGGGGAGCGAGTCCTTCCCCAGCCTCTCGCCGGACGGCACCTACTTCGTCTACGCCAAAACGGTCGCGGGGGACACCGACGTCTACCTCCAGCGCGTCGGCGGCGGCAACCCGATCAACCTGACGGAGGACTCGGAAGCCGTCGACACCCAGCCGGCCTACTCGCCGGACGGCGAGCAGATCGCCTTCCGCTCCGAGCGGGCAGGGGGCGGCATCTTCCTGATGGGAGCGACCGGCGAGTCGGTCCGCCTCCTGGCCGGCTTCGGCTACAACCCGTCCTGGTCGCCGGACGGCAAAGCGATCGTGGTCGCCACCGAGGGGGTGTCCAGCCCGGTGGCGAGATCGACAGCCAGCGAGCTCTGGCGGATCGACGTGGCGACCGGGGAGAAGCGGCGTATCGCCGGCGGGGACGCCGTGCAGCCGAGCTGGTCTCCCCAGGGTCACCGGATCGCCTATTGGGGGGTGCCGGCCGGCAGCGCCAAGCGGGTGCTCTGGACCATCCCGGCGGAGGGCGGCGAGCCCGGTCAACTGACCGACGACCCGCATTTCAACTGGAGCCCCGCCTGGTCGCCTGACGGCCGGTACCTCTATTTCTCCAGCAACCGCAGCGGCATCATGAACCTCTGGCGGATGCCGGTCGACGAGGCTTCGGGCGAGGCCCGGGACGAGGCGGAGGCGATCACCACGCCGACCTCCTGGAGCGGCCTGCTCAGCTTCAGCCGCGACGGCCGCCAGCTCGTCTACGCCACCGACGAGGGCAAGTCGAACTTCGAGAGCATCGCGCTCGATCCCGAGAGCACGACGGTGCGCGGCGAATTGCGGCCGGTGACCCAGGGCTCCCGGGCGGTCCGGATCGGCGAGGTCTCCCCGGACGGCCGCTGGATCGCGTTCCAGACCTCGGCCCCGCGCGAAGACCTCTTCGTGGTCCAGACCGACGGCAGCGGCCTGCGCCAGTTGACCCACGACGACCACAAAGACCGCGTACCCCGCTGGTCTCCGGACGGCTCGCGCATCCTCTTCTACTCGAACCGCAGCGGCCGGTACGAGGCCTGGATGATCCGCCCGGACGGGAGCGGGCTGCAGCAGGCCACGTACACCCAGGGTGAGCCGCTCTTCAGCCCCGTGTGGTCGCCGGACGGCGCGCGGTTCGTCTGCACCCTGGGTTTCAAAGGAGCCGCGCTGGTCGACCTCAGGCTGCCCATCCGGCAACGGCAACCCCAGCCGCTGCCCGTCGTTGAGCCGCCGGAAGGCTCGTTCTCACCCAGCTCGTGGTCGCCCGACGGGAGACGCCTGGCGGGTACGTTCGAGGCCGCGGGCGTGGTGCTCTACGACTTCACGTCCCGCGGCTTCGAACGGCTGAACGGCAGAGGGAACAGCCCGGTCTGGCTGGACAACCGCAGGCTCCTCTACCTGGACGGAGGGACGGTCTTCTCCCTGGACAGGGTGAGCCGGGAGTCGCACGTGGTCATGTCGCCGCCCGGGAGCTCGAGCTTTCTCGGGATGACCCTGAGCCCCGACCATCGGACCCTCTACGTCGTGCGTGGAGCGGACGAGGGGGATATCTGGATGGTGACGATCGGGTAGAACAAAGGCCGCAGCCCCGTCCCTGGGCTATACTGTGCTCAAAGGACACAACTTGCCGGACGCGGGCTGCCGAGCTCCAGGGCCGCAGCGTACCGCCGCGGGGGGTCGTCGACGCGGCGCACCGGCGACCGATGCCAGCGGGGTCCAGACCCCCAGGAGGGATGATGAGCTTTCGATCGCAGGATCTGATGTTTCAGGTGTTTCCCAGCGGGAGCCCGGACGCGGGCTATCAAATGTGCCAACCGCTCTCGCCGCTCGACCCACCCAAGCCGGCCAACCCTCCGGGAAAGCCCCCGGGGAAGCCGCCAGGAAAGCCGAAACCGCCGGCAAATCCGAAGCCGGGCGGCAAGAAGCGTACGGACGACTCGTTCCTGAGCGCCCTGCAGCAACAGCTCCGGGAGACGCTGGCGCAAAACCGGTAGGGGAGAAGGAAGGGGAGTGAGGATCCTCCGCGCCAATCCCCGCTACGAGCTGGTGCTGTGCGATCGTCTGGACCCGGACGAGCGGCGGGCTCTCGGTTCTCTCGATCGGGACGAAGACTTCTACGGCGTGCTCCGGCCACGGGGTACGCCGGGCTTGGCCGTCCGCTCGGCCGACCGCGAAACGGCCCTGCTCTTCCTGACGCTGCGCGACCCGGCTCCTCTCCCTTCCTACGTGCGGCGGGTATTCGGCGAGCGGGCTCTCCGGGAGGTCGAGCGCCTGATCGCCGACGGCGTCTTCGAGGTCGAAAACGACGGCGTCTTCGTCTCCGGTCCGGCCGCCCTCGGCCTGCTCCAAGAGCCGGCAGGACATGCTCCCGCGGGACGGATCGCCCGGCTGTCCCTGGACGCCCTGCGCTACGCCCAGGCGCTGGCGGAGGACGACCCCGCCGCGCTCGCCCTCCGCCTCTACGGCTACAACAGCCGGCCGCTCACGCCGCGATGGAGGCGGCTCCTCTCCACTCCGGAAGCGGTTCAGGATTTCCTCAAGATCGACCCGGGCGGGAATTGGAAGCCGCTCTCCCCCTCGAACGGCCCTTCTAATGGATGGTTGAGCTGGGCCTCGCGCTCCGTCGGCGAGCAGCCGTCGGGCTCGACCTATAAGCTCTACGTCAGCCCAACGCCCGAATCCCTTGCCGAGAGCTTCGGCGCCATCCTTGTGGCGCTGACGGCGGCGCGTCCTCTCCAATTCAAGATCGGCTCCGACGCTTGGGGGTTGCTGCGCCCGGACAAGATCGTCGCCTACTTCCCCGATTTCGAGCGGCTTGCCGAAGCGGCCGGCGGACTTGCCGAGAAGCTGTCCGGCATCCCGGCCCAAGGGGTCCCCTTTACCGCCGAGATCGACGGCGACGGCCTGCTCTCCTGGGGAGTCGATCCCTCGGCCACGGAGAGCTGGCGCTTCTGGCTGGTCCAGAAGCTGGCGCGCGCGCTCCTCACCGCCCGGCAAGCCGGGGAGGCCGAGCCCTGGCGCTTCGCGCTCGACCGCCTGCGGCTCGAAGGGATCGACACCGCGACCTGGACCCCCGGGAGCCTGTTCTGGCGCTGACCGATCCCATCGTCCTCTCCCCCGACGTGGTCCTGGTCCCCGTGACCGAGTTGACGGAAGAGGTGCGCGGGCGCCTCGGCTGCGAAGCCGGCGACTGGGCGATCACCCACCCGCGCGCCCGCACCCCCTCGCGCATCCTCGACGCCCTCTCGGCCGGGTTGCTCGCGGAGTTCCGGACCCCGTCGCGCATTGTCGACGCCGTGGTCCGCTTCAGCCAGGCCCGCGGGCTCGACCCCGAGACGACGCTCGACGAGGCCTTTCCGCTGCTCGACAGCCTGATCGCCGCCGGTTTCCTGGTCGAGGAGGGCGCGGAGGAGGCGGCGGGCATCCGGCCTTCTCTCCCGTCAGGCGGGACTGCCGCCGGCTTCGAGGTCCTGGAGTGCGTCCAGGCGGTCGAGGACACCGAGCTCTACCAGGTCCGCGGACCGGGCGGCATCGCGGCCCTCAAGATCGAGCGCCGACCCGGCCTAGCGGACGGCCTCGAGTGGGAGGAGGCGGTCCTGGAGCACCTCGGCGGAGGCGTCGCCCCGCGACTCCTCAACGCCGGACGGCTCGACGGACGCCGTTACCTCGCCATGGAGTGGTCCCCGGGCGTCGACGCCGCCACGGCCGCGGCCGAGCTGCGGCGGACCGGAGGACGGTCCGGCCTCCTCGCGCTCTGCCGCGCCATCGCCGCGGCCTACGCCGGCCTCCATGGACGCGGCGTGGTCCACGGCGATGTCCATCCGCGGAACGTCCTGGTCGCGGCGGACGGCGGAGTCCGCCTGATCGACTTCGGCCTGGCGCACTGGGATGGGGCGCCGGCGGCGCTCGCCCGGCCTGGGCGCGGCGGCATCGCCTTCTTCCACGAGCCCGAGTACGCGCGGGCGGTCCGCGCCGGAAGGAGCCCCAAAGCTTCGTTCGCGGGCGAGCAGTTCGCGGTCGCCTCGCTCCTCTACCTGCTGCTGACCGGCGCCTACCGCCGCGACTTCTCGCTCGGCCGGGAGGAGATGCTGCGCCAGATCGCCGAGGAGCCCCCGCTGCCGTTCACGGAGCGCGGCGTCGATCCCTGGCCGGAGGTCGAGGCGGTCCTGGCGCGGGCGCTGCGCACGGTACCGGGCCGGCGGTTCCGCTCCATGGCGGACTTTGCCCGCGGGCTCGAAGCGGTTGAAAAGAAGAGCCCCCCAGTCCTCCCCCGCTCCCTACCGCCCCCCGCCCAGGGGGGGAGGGACCCTTCGTTGAGAGGTTTGCTCGATGGATGGTTGGAGCGCGTCGGAGTCGATGGACCGCTCTGGACAGGAGGGCTGCAGCCGCCCCGAGCTTCGGTCCATTTCGGGGCCGGCGGCATCGCCTGCGCGCTTTATCGGATCGCCCTGGCGCGTGAGGACGGAGCGCTGCTCTCCCTTGCGGACCTCTGGGCCAGTCGGGCGTCGAAGGAGAGCGGAGAAGAGGCGTTCTCCAACCCGGAGATGGACATCACGGCCGAGAGCGTGGGCCGGGTTTCCCCCTTCCACGCGGCCACGGGACCGCGAGCCGTCCAGGCGCTGATCGCCCACGTCTCCGGAAATCGGGCCGCGCAGGCCAGGGCGATCGCGGAGTTTCTTACTGCCGCCCGGGAGCCCTGCCCCAACCCGGACCTCACCCTGGGACGCTCGGGGCTCCTCCTCGCCGCCGCGCTGCTGCTCGATACCGTCCGGAGCGCCGGTCTCGACGAAGCGCCGCTGCGGGAGTTGGGAGGAGAGATTCTCGCCGATCTCTGGCGGGAGCTCGATTCCTTGCCCCCGATCCCGCGTTGCGACGAGTTGCCGAACCTCGGCATGGCCCACGGCTGGGCCGGCTATCTCTATGCGTCGTTGCGCTGGTGCCGGGCCGCCGGGGTATCCCATCCCGAACGGCTGGAAGAGCGTCTGAGGGAGCTAGCGGATCTCGCGCGTCCCTGGGGGCGCGGCCTGCGCTGGAGCTGGCGCGACACCCAGGGAGCCTCTTACATGCCGGGTTGGTGCAACGGCAGCGCCGGGTTTGTCCACCTCTGGACGCTCGCGCGCCATCCCGATCTGGCGGAGGGAGCCGCCTGGCACGCCTGGGAAGACCCCGACACCAGCGCCAATCTCTGCTGCGGCCTCGCCGGCCGCGCCTACGCCCTCCTCCATTTACACCGTCACGGCGGCGGTCCGGAGTGGCTGGGCCGCGCCCGCGAGCTGGCGGACCGGGCCGCCCGGACGATCGATTCCACGACCGACGCGCCGGACAGCCTCTACCGGGGGCGGACCGGAGTCGCCGTCCTCGCCGCCGACCTCGCCCGCCCCGAGAATGGCGTCATGCCCTTCTTCGAAGAGGAGGGCTGGTACAGCGCTTGAATGATTTTCAGGGACTATTGCCGGTCCCAATCTCCAGGACAAAAGGGAGGTACATCATGCGTAAGACGAGACTGCTCCTGGTCGGCCTAGCCCTGACCCTCTCCAGCGTTGCCTACGCGGACCGTCCGCCGTTCACCCCGCAGGGCCGTTGCGAGGCGCAATGCCTGGTCGAGTTCCGTCAATGCCAGCGGATCTGCAGCGTGAACCCCTGTTTTGTCGCTTGCGAGACCTTGCTCGGCTTCTGCAGGACTGCTTGCGGCACCGCCTCGTAGATCCAGGATCTGAACGGGCACGGCTGCTGCTAAGATCGCCGGCGCAATCCCGGGATTCAGCCGACCGTGCCCGTCTTCTCCTTCACCCGCTGGAAGCTTGCCGGCTTTGTGGCCGGCCTGCTTGCCTTTGCCCTGCTCGCCGGGCTTGACACCCCCCTGAAGCACGACCCCGAGATGGGGGCGCGGCCGGCCTTCGCGGCGGCCGGGGCGGCGCTGATGGCGATCTGGTGGCTCTCCGAAGCGGTGCCGATCTACCTCACCGCCTGCGTGCCGCTCGTCCTCTTCCCCCTGACCGGCGTCTTCGGCCCGGGGCTCGGGGAGAACGTCCGCCAGAGCGTCCTCCCTTACGTCGACCCCTACATCTTCCTGTTCGCCGGCGGCATGGCGATCGCCGCGGCGATGCAGCAGTGGGACCTCCACCGGCGGATCGCGCTCGGCGTCATGGACCGCATCGGCGCCGACCCGCGCCGCCTGCTCGCCGGGGTGCTCTGCGCCACCGCCTTCATCTCGCTCTGGATCTCGAACACTGCCACGGCGGCGATGATGATGCCGATCGGCATCGCGCTGATCGCGCAGATCGAAGCGCAGTTCGCTCTGCCGCGCCTGCGCCACTACGGCATGGCCGTGATGCTCGCCATCGCCTACGGCTCCAACGTCGGCGGCATCGGCACCAAGATCGGCACGGCGCCGAACGCCCAGTTCTCCGGCTTCATGGAGCGGCTGGACATCTCCATCTCCTTCCTCCAGTTCATGGCCGTGGGGCTGCCGTTCGTCCTGTTCTTCCTGCCGC
Source organism: Thermoanaerobaculia bacterium (assembly GCA_046714475.1). Taxonomy (GTDB): domain Bacteria; phylum Acidobacteriota; class Thermoanaerobaculia; order Multivoradales; family UBA5704; genus DASPJI01. Next base: position 19,563 of record JBKKAU010000420.1, on the reverse strand, counting down.
TGGTCTGGTGGATGCTCTGGCGGATCGGCCGCCGGGAGGGGCTCTCCGGCGAGGTCGGAGCCGGGGTGATCGCCCGCGAGATCGAGCGGCTCGGCCCGGTCAAGCGCCCGGAGCGGATCGTGCTCGCGGTCTTCCTGGTGACGGCGGCCCTGTGGATCGCGGGCAAATGGCTGACCTCCCTGCTCAAGCCGCAGGTGACAGGATTCGACCTGACCTCGGCCCACGTCGAGGGGGGCATCGCGATGCTCGCGGCCCTGGCGCTGCTCCTCTGGCGGACCAGCGGGCGGCAGGTGCTCGGCTTCACGGCGTTGCGGCGGGTCCCCTGGGAGACGCTGCTGCTCCTGGGCGGCGGCTTCGCCATGGCCGCCGCAATCCAAAAGAGCGGCCTGTCGAGTTGGATGGGCCAGCAGATGCTCGCGGTCCGCGGGGTCGACCCGTTCCTCCAGGTGCTGCTGTCGAGCCTCGCCGTGGTGGCGCTCTCGGCGGTCGCCTCGAACACGGCGACGATCGCGGTAATGCTGGTGGTGCTCAAGGACGCGGTCGCGCCGGAGATGATGACGACGACGCTCTTCGCCGCCACCCTTGCCGCCTCCTGCGACTTCGCGCTCCCCGCCGGCACGCCGCCCAACGCCATCGTCTTCGGCAGCGGCTACGTGACCATCCCCCGGATGGCAAGGACCGGCGTCGTCTTGGATCTCGCCGCCGCCCTCCTCGTCGCCGTCTGGTGCTGGCTCGTCGTACGGTGGGTGCTGTGAGCTATCGCAACTCCAGCACCTCATCGCCGCCCTGAATAGTGGCGGTGAAGGACTCCCCTTCGGTGAGGCCGGACCAGCGCTGGAGCGGCAGGGGCATGCGGTAAGCCTCGTCGTCACCCTGGAGCACTACGAAGTAGCCTTCGCTCCGCTCCCCTTCGCGCTCGTTGCCGTCCAGGCGCACCGCGGGCCAGCTCGGCGAGCGGTCCCGACCGGCGGCCCTCTCGGTGCGGTCGGTCACCCAGCGCTCGATCTCGTAGGTGACCTTGTCGCGGTAGACCGGACGCTCCTCGTAGACCGGACGGTCCTCGTAGACGTCCTCGAAGAAGCCGTTGCCCAGGTCGCGCGTGCCCACCTTGACCTGCTCGGTGCCGACCTGCTCGCGTTCATTGTGGTGGACCTCCCGCGAGCTGGAGAGGATCCGGGCGCCGCTCGGCACCTCCCCCTCCCAGGCGCTGTCGCGCACCGTCCGCAACTCCTCAACCTCGACCGTCCGCTGCCACTCGAAACCGGTGACCGTGACCGGCTCGTCGATCTCGCGGAAGTTGAAGTAGCCGCAGGTGCCGGCCAGGAGGATGACCAGCAGGACGATCCCGAGCAGCCAGCGGCCACAGCCCTTGGTTCTGGATACTGGAGGTGGCGGCGGCTCGGGAGCCGACGCGGGAGCCGCGTCGCGGATCTCCTGGACCGGCCGCGACGGCGAGGTCCCACGCTCGGCGCCGCAATTGGCGCAGTGCGTCTGGTCAGGACGGTTCGAGGTGTCGCAGAACTGGCAGACCCAGTCGGCGCCGGCCTGGGCCGTCTTCAGCAGCGCCTTGTCGGTGACCTCCGGGGCCTCGTCCTCCAGGAAGAAGGTGACGTCCTCGTCGCGCGTGGCGCCGCAGCCGCCGCAGACCAGGTCCCGGCCCGCGTTGACCGCCGAGCAGTAGGGGCAGCGCCACTTGCCTTCGCGGATGGCCATCGACCGTCGCCCAGGGTCAGAGCGTCACGCGCAGCAGGGCGCCCAGGGTGATCGTGTCGGTGTCGGCCTGCTCGAACTCGTTCCAGTCGTTGAAGCGGTAGTTGCCATGGACGTCCAGGCGGGTCCGCGGCAGAACAGCAAACTCGAAACCCGCGCGGGCGGCATAGAAAGGATCGGTGGGGTTGTCGTTATACCCTTCGGAATAGACAATCCCGGTACCGACCGCGACGTAGACCATGCTCCCCACGACCACGTAGACCTGGGGAGACCAGGCCGGATCGTCCGCGCCACTGAATCCGTCGGGGAAGTACTCGAGGTCGAGCTCCAGCTTGAACAGGCCGACCGGGACGAACTGGTAGGAGCCGATCCAGGCGAGCCCATCGTCTTTGGCGAAACTGAAATCGTCGTTCTCGATCTCGTCCAACGTCTGCCAGTAATGCACGCCCAGCCCCAGGCGGTGCTCGGCCGCCGAGGCGGGCACCGCCGCCAATCCCGATCCCATCACCGCGAGCGCGATGATCCATCGCGAAACGTTTTTCACGCCATCACCCTCCTTGAAGCGGCAAACATACACCAGTCCCGCGAGGACCCGCACGCCCCGCTCACGCGGCGGAGACCGTTCAAGGCAGCGGAAGACGTATCTCCGCGGGAGAAGACGTACGAACGCAAACGAGGACGTACAACCGCAGGAGAAGACATACAGCCGCAAAGGAGGACGAAACTCCGCAGGAGAGGACGAAACTCCGCAAATGAAGACGAAAGCCCGCAAACGAGGACGAAACTCGGCAAACGAGGACGAACCCGCGCAATCGAGGATCTGCACGGGGCGTCGAGGACAGATCCGCGCGGAGTGGCTTCCCCAGGCTCAGTCTGCTCGCAACACTCCATCCGGCGCACACACCGGCACCGGCAACTTCATCTACGAGTTCATCGAGCTGCACTACGATAGGTAGGTGCCGACCTCTCTCCAGATCCGCCCCGGCCGGCCGGGGGATGCCGAGACGATCGCCGAGCTCCAGGTTCGCATGGCACGGGAGACCGAGGATCTGGAGCTCGACCGCGAGACGGTCGGGCGCGGCGTGCGGGCCGTCCTCGACGATCCCGGCAAGGGGGAGTATTGGATCGCCGAGGCCGAGGGCCGGGTCGTGGGTTGTCTGATGGTGACGCCGGAATGGAGCGACTGGCGAGACGGCACCGTGCTCTGGGTGCAGTCGCTCTATGTGCTTCCCGAGGCGCGCGGGCAGGGGGTCTACCGGCGCCTCTACGAGCACCTCAAGAGCCGGGTCGAGGCCACGCCCCGGCTCATGGGCATCCGCCTCTACGTCGACAAGCGCAACGTCATGGCCCAGCGCGTCTACGAGCGGCTGGGGATGAGCCGCGAGCATTACGAGCTCTTCGAGTGGATGAAGTGAGCCCCGCCGTCACCCCCGCCGCACGATCCGGCCGCCGCGCGCTTCGAGCAGCGCCATGCGGATCGCGACGCCGAAGATCTCCTCCATACGGTCCCGCATCGCCGCCGTGACCTGGCTGTAGCCCAACCGCGCCGCCAGGGCGCGGCAGACGGCCAAGCGCTCGTACTCGACGCCCTTGCGCATGACCGACCACAACGCCTGGAGCAGGAAATCCTGCTCGTAGCGCCCGAAGTTCGGCGTGGCGCCGACCAGGAGATCGCCTTCGCGGGCGACGATCCGGCGCGCCAGAGCCAGGCCGAGGAACTCCTCCAGGCGGACCTGGATCGACCGGGTGAGCCGCCGGTGTCCGAGGCGGCGCGCCACCCGCCGCAGCAGGTCAATCTCGGAGAGCTCCCCGGCTCCCCAGCAGGCCTGCCGGAAGGCGGCCAGGACCTGCTCCGGCGTCTGCTCCTCGAGGCGCGGTGGACGGGACGCCGCGGCCGGCTCGCCGCCCGGAGAGAGCGGCTCCGCCTTGCGCCGCCGCCGGGTGCTCACCCCGCCTCCGGCCGCGTCCCGGTCCGCCCGGATCCGGTCGAGCAGCGTCCATGCCGGCTCGCACTCCCGACCCTCACGCCGCGCCACCTCCGCCTCGGTCGCCACCAGCTCACCGCGCAACGCCCCGGCGAGCACCGACTGGACCAGCCGGTCGGAGGCCCGGGTCGCGGTCGCCAGACGCCTCTCGATCCTCCCGGCCGTCGCGAGCAGCTCCTCGACCCGCGAGACGATCTCCCGCTGCTCCTCCAGGGACGGCACCGGCACGGGCATCGCCAGCAGTTTGGACGTGCTGATGTTGGACTGGCTGACGCCGTCCGTACGCACCGTCCGCGCCCACCAGCGGCCCCAGGGCGAGTTGATCCAGCCGCAGACCCAAGGGGCTATGACCCTCCGGCCGTCGCAGGCCAGGCGCACCAGGTACGAGGCGAAGACCGCCTCCAGGTCGACGTCGAAGACCGCGGCCTTGCCCACCAGCTCCGGGCTGTTGGTGCGGTTGAAGAGGATGTCTCCCCGCGCCAGCCCATAGGACCCCAAGGTCTTGCCTTCCGGATTGAGGTACTTGAGGTGCGAGAGGTCCAGCTTGCCATCCCGGATGTTGGCCATGCGCAGGATGGGCACGCCCCGGCGGGCGTCGCCGTCCGCCTTGAGCGAGAGCCCGTACTGCACCCGGGTGACCAGCTCCCGCAACGGGACGAGGCCCCAGCCGGCGGGGACCTCCGGAGCTTCGAGCGGCGCCGGTACCTCCCAGGCACCGGGCTCGACGGGTTTCTCCAGCGAGGCCTCGAGACCTCTCTGGACCCGCCAGTCCTCGGTGAGCCGGCCGGAGCAGGCGGCGGCGAGGACCGCCTGGCGGAGGCGCCGCAGGATCGCCGGCAGACGTTCGAGCCGCTGGCGCGCGGCGTCGACCCGGCCCAGCAGCTCCGCCGCCCGCGCGGCGATCCGCCGCTGCTCGGCCAGCGGCGGCAGCGGCAGCGCCACCCCGGCCATGAAGTCGGGGAAGCTCAGGTTGCGCAGGTTCGTGGTCTGGGCCTGAAAGCGGTCGAAATCGCCGCGGGCGTAGCCGTACCGGAGCCCGAGCTGGACATACGCGGAATCGATCTCGGGATGCAGCCGGACCTGGCGGCAGAAGTTCGAGCAGACCAACGGGTTCTTCGCCCGGGCCAGGGCCTCCTCGTCGACCCGCAACGAGCGGCCGACCGGCTGGTCCGGGCCGCCGCCGGAGATCTCGATCACCAGGTCTCCGGCCTTGAGCTCGCGCCGGGCGAAGCTGCTGCGCTTGATCACGCGCTCCGCCGCGGTCGTCCCCTTCTCCCTCTCCCAAAGCCGGAACTCCGTGCCGCGCAGCACGCTGACGCGTACCCGGTCGGCCGCCGGCTCCTCGTCCGTCGCCTCCTCGCCCCACTCTCCGCCGAGGGCGTGCACGGCGAGGTCGCCGAGGGCGGCCTCCGCCCATCCTTCGGGCAGCTCGCCCTGACTCTCGGCCGTCTGCTCGTAAAAGGCGCGGGTCATTGCACCTCCTTGAGCATGGAGACCTCACCGACCTCGCTTTCCAGCAACCCGAGCACCGCATTGAGCTCCAGCACCGCGCCCTGCAGCTCGGCGATCGCGTCCGCCACCAGCTCCTCCGGCTCCGGCAGCTCGTCGCCGTCGTCGAGCGATTCGTCCTTGAGCCATTTCAGGCCGTCGATCTTGAAGTCGCGCGCCCGCACCTCGTGGATCGAGAATGGGCGCCAACGCCCATCCCAGGAGTCTCTCGGATCGCGCCGCGCATGCCCGTTGGGATCGGCGCCGAAACAGGCTTCGAACGCTGCGAGATGGCTCGTGGTCAGAGGCCGGCCCTTTTTGGTGACCCGCTTCACATTGGTACGGGCATCGTAAACCCATACGGTCTCGGTCGGCACCCCCTTGGTGAAGAAGACCACGTTGGTCTTGGTGCCGGGGCTGTACGGAGTGAAAGTGCCGTTCGGCAGCCGCAGCACGGTGTGGAGGTCGCACTCGCGGGTGAGGATGCGGAAGACCTCGCCGGCCTGGTCGGCGAACAGGCAGTTGTCGGGCACCACCACGGCGGAGCGGCCGCCCGGCTTCAACACCGTCAACACGTGCTGGAGGAAGTTGAGCTGCTTGTTCGAGGTGGTGATCGCGAGGTCTTCGCGGCCGGGCACCTGGTTGGCGCCACGCGTGCCGAAGGGCGGATTGGTGAACACCACGTCGAAGCGGCGTTCTTCCGGCGGCTCGTAGATCGAGTCGCCGAGTTTGATCTCCGGCTCCAGGCCGTGCAGGCAGAGGTTCATCAACGCCAGCCGCCGCGGCCGCGGCACCAGCTCCTGGCCGAAGTAGGTGCCGCAGCGCACCCGCCGCGCCAGCTCGGGGCCGGCGGCGCCGCCGCTCTCGGCGAGGAGCCACTCGTACGCGGCGACCAGGAAACCGCCGGTGCCGCAGGCCGGATCGCAGACCGTGAACTCGGCGCGGTCGTGCGGCGCGGGCCGCACGCAACGGACAATCGCCTGGATCAGGAGGCGTGGCGTGAAGTACTGGCCGGCCCCCTTCTTGCCCTCGCTCGCCGCCTTCTCCAGCAGCCCCTCGAAAGCCGCCGCCTTGACGTCCACGTCCAACGCCGTCCACTGGGTCTCGTCGATCAGGCCGATCAGCTTCTGCAGGTTCACCGGGTTGTTGAAGCGCGGGATGGCCCCGGTGAAGATGTCGCCCAGCAGCCCCGGCTGCTCGCCGAGCGACCGCAGCACGCCGACGTAGTGCTCCGTCAGGGCGCCCCCCGACCGTACCGCGAGCGCCGGCCAGGAGCAGTCGGTCACGTAATCCTCACCCTGCGGGCCCATCACCCGCGTACGGCTGAGGTCGATGCCCCGCTCGTCGGCCATCTTCAAGAAAAGCAGATAGGTGATCTGCTCGATGTAGTCGCCGTAGTCGATCCCGTCGTGACGCAGTGTGTGGCAGAAACCCCAGAGCTTCTGGACGACGTCGTTCATGCGGGCAGCCCCCCTGGCCGGATGAAAGCACTCCGATGCTCGCCATTCCGGATATCTGACCAGAGCTGGTCATAAGAGACATGCTCTGGCGGAATCCGGTTTCTTGAAGACATTACGACGAAATAATCGGAGAACTCTCCGTTCGGTGGAGTGTATCGCACAAACTTCGCCAGGGATTCACTCTGGCCCGCTTCGGCCTCGCGGAAGGCTGGTCGCGGACTTCGGAGCCGCAAGGACATTTCTGGACGAGCCGGGTCACAAATCCGGCTGAAAGAGCAAAGGGTCGGAAAAAGGAGGGTGTTTGCGGCTCAGCCGCGCTCGAAAAAGAGGTAGGTGAAAGTACCGATGGCGACCGGGCGGTCGGCCTGGAAGACCTCCACCTGGCAGACGCCGATCCGGCGTCCCCGCTGGACCACCCGCGAACGGGCGCGGAGCTCGCCCCGGTCGGCAAGCGCCGGCCGCAGGAAATTCATCTTGAGCTCGACGCCGGTCATGTCGAGGTCCGGCGGCAACTGCGGCAAGAGGGCGTAGACCGCCGCCGTGTCGGCCAGAGCGGTCAGGATCCCGCCCTGGACCACGCCTTTCTCCTGGATGTGCTCCTGCCGCGGTTGCATCGCCAGCTCCGCTCCGGCCTCGTCGCGCGACACCAGGGTGAAGCCGAGGAAGCGGTTGACCGGCGTCGACCGGAAGAGGGTCTCGGCATCAACCGCCTGGCTCATGGGATGGTCACCGGCCCCCGCCCGCCGCCGTCCGCTGCGGGTATTTCGGATACTCCGGCCGGTTCGGCTTCTTCGGCAACGGGTTCTTCTGGAGCAGCTCGAGCGCCACCTCGACCGCTTTTTCGAGCTGCGGATCGCGCCCCTCGCGCCAGGCCTTCGGGTCCGACTCGATCTCGATGTCGGGCGCGACGCCGCGGTTCTCCACCTCCCATTGCGCCTCGGGAGTCCAGAAGGCGACGCGGGGCGCGGTCACACTGCCGCCGTCGATGAGCGGCGGGTAGTCGTAGATGCCGACCAGGCCTCCCCAGGTGCGGGTACCGACCAGCGGGCCGATGTTGGCGCGGCGGAAGTACCAGGGCATGGCGTCGCCGCCCGAGCCGGCGAAGCCGTTGATGATCATCACCTTGGGGCCATAGATCGAGCCTACCGGCGTGGTGAAGTCCTCCCCCTCCCGGGTGGCCCAGTAGTTGAGCAGCGGCCGGCGCAGATAGTCGATGATGTAGTCGGCCGCCAAGCCGCCGCCGTTGAAGCGCTCGTCGAGGACCGCCCCCTCTTTGCCCACCTGGGCGAAGTAGTACCGGTTGAAAAAGGTGAAGCCCTCTCCACCCGTGTTGGGCAGATAAACATAGGCGAGCCGGCCATCGCTCAGCTTGTCCACCTTGCGGCGGTTGCCCTCGACCCAGTCGAGCAGGCGCAGCAACCCGTCATTGTCGATCGGCACGACCGTCACCTCGCGCGCGCCTTGGCCGTCAGGACGGGGTCCGACCTTGATCACCACCGACTTGCCCGCCGTGCCCTCGAAAAAGCTGTAGAGATTGTCCGAAGCGCGCAGCTCCCGGCCGCCGACCGCCAGCAGGTACTCCCCGGCGGCGACGTTGACGCCCGGCTGGGTGAGCGGCGCGACCAGGCCCGGGTTCCAGTTCTCGCCGCTGTAGATGCGTTGGAACCGGTAGCGCCCCTTGTCGATCGCGTAGTCGGCCCCGAGCAGGCCGCCCGGCACCGATTCGATCTCCGGCGCGTCACCGCCGCCGATGTAGAGATGGCCGACCGTCAGCTCTCCCAGCATCTCGTTGAACAGGTAGTTCAGGTCGTTGCGATGGCCGAGGTCATCCAGGTACGGCCGGTAGCGCTCCATCGCGGCCTTGAGGTCGAGCCCGTGCAGCTTGGGGTCGTAGAAGAAGTCGCGCTGCATGCGCCAGGCCTCCTGGTACATCTGCCGCCACTCCTCGCGCGGCTCGACCCGCACCTGCATGGCCGCGAGGTCCATGGCCTCCGGCTTGTTGTCTTTGGACGGCTCCGAGATGGGGACGAGATACCACTTCCCGCCCTGGGTGTAGAGCATGGCCTCGCCGTCGTGAGAGACCGCGAAGAAGGTGGAGTTCTCGGTGTCGAGGCTCTGGTCGACGGGCCCGATCCCTTCGAGCGCGACCTCGGTCTTCCGCTCCTCGAGGTCGAACTTGTGCAGGGTCTTGCCGGTGAAGCCGAACCCCGCGACCGGCGCGCTCTCCTGCAGGAACAGGACGCCGGCCTTGCCGGCCGTGAGCCCGGTGTAATTGCGCGGCGGGACCGGCAACGCGAGAGTGCGCTGGTCGATGCCGTCGAAGTCGATCTTCACCCGCACGGGCTCGGCGGCCTTTTCCTCTCCGCCCTCCTCTTTGCCTTTCGCCTTGTCCCCGCCCTCCTCATCACTGCGCGGGGCCAGCGGCGACGGCAGGGTCTTGTCGAGCACGGCCACGTAGACGCTGCGCGACACCGGGCGCTGGTAGCTCGACATATCGAGCCAGCCGGTCGTGGGACCGACGTCGGTGCTCGCCGTGAAGAAGAGGTACCGGCCGCTCTTGTCGAAGGTCGCGTACCGGGAGTCGCTCATCCCGTCCGTGAGCTGGCGGGTCTTGCCGGTCTCAAGCGAGTAGACGAAGACCGCGCGCATGTAGCTCCGGAGCTGCCGGGTGTAGGCGATCCAGCGGCTGTCGGGCGACCAGACCGGCTGGAGCAACCGGAACGGCGACTCGTAGGTGTCGGTATCGATGCGGACGGGCTTGCCCTGGGCCACGTCCACCCACCAGACGTTCAGCCGTTTGTCCGTATAGACGACCTTGCGGCTGTCGGGCGACCAGCGGGGAGCGTAGAAGAAGGACGGTGGATCGCCCAGGGCGATCTTCTTCACCTCCCCCGCCCCGGTCTGGTCGCGCAGGTGCAGGGCGTACTCGCCCGACTCGTCGGAGAAGTAGGCGATCCACTTGCCGTCGGGAGACCAGGCCGGATCGCGCTCGGCGACGCCCGGCGTCTGCGTCAGGTTGCGGATGTCGCCTTGGTCGGCCGGTACGGTCAGGATCTCGCCGCGCGCCTGGAAGACGGCGCGCACGCCGGTCGGCGAAAGGCCGGCCGTGGCGATCTGCTCGGCCACGTTCACGAACCGCGGCCGGACCGACGGCAGGTCGCCCTCGACCTGGACGTCGAGCCGCGACGAGCGGCCGGAGCCGAGGTCCAGCAGGTGGAGCCCGCCCGCCTGCGCGTAGACGATGGCGTCCGGAGCCGCCGCGGCCGAAACGATATCCGGGCCGTCGTTGTTGTCGATCACCCGGGCCACCCGCCGGCTCGCCGGCTCATAGACGTAGAGGGTGGTCGAGCCGTCGCGGTCGGACAGGAAATAGATCCGGTCGCCGACCCACATCGGGTTGTGGTCGTTGGAGTCCTGGCGTGGGATCGGCTCGACGCTGGAGTCGGAGAGCCGGGCGATCCAGATCGGGGCCGCGAGACCGCCGCGATAGCGCTTCCAGGCGCGGAAGGTGGTCGGGCGAGAGTCGAAGTTCCAGCGCGGCACGTAGGCCAGGCGGGCGGCGTCCGCCGAATAGGAGCCCTGCTCGCCCATCGGCAGCGGGAGCTCGGTGGGAAACTTGCCGTCCGTGGTCACCGTGAACAGCCGGTTGAAGCCTTCGAAGCTCGCGCGCTGGGAGCGGAAGAGCACCTGCCCGCCGTCCGGCGTCCAGCCCGTCACCCGGTCGACCCCGGGGTGATACGTCAGGCGGCGCGGCACGCCCCCGTCCGCCGGGACCAGGTAGACGTCGAATTTGCCTTCGTACTCGCCGGTGAAGGCGAGCCATCTGCCGTCCGGCGAAAAGACGGGATCGGTCTCGAGACCGACTCCCGTAGTCAGCCGGCGGGCCTGCCCCCCTTCGCGCCCGACGATCCAGAGGTCGCCGCCATAGGCGAAGGCGACCTGGCCGCGGCTGATGGCCGGGGATTGCAGCAGGGGGACGGCCGCTGCCGGAACCGCCGGAGCCGCGAGGACGAGGAGCAGAAGAAGACGCGAGATCTTGCGCATGGTCATGGCCTCTCCGTAAGAGTCGCGCGTAGTGTAACTGCTGCAAGACCCATCTATACCCGCTTCCAGGCGCATGAGAGACTGTAGCGGGTAAAGGCGATGGGAATTCTCGATCCAGACGAGATAGAACGAGAACTTGCGCCAATTATTGCGGCGATCCAGAAACGGCTTCAGGACCAAGCAGCGCGAGGGGATTTACGCCTCACTCAGCACGCTCAGCAGGAGATGGCTGAGGAAGACGTCCTCCTTCAAGACCTTGTCGAAGCTGTTCGTTCCGGCCATATCCTTGAGCACTACTTCGAGCACCGCCGCGGCCCATGCTGTCTGCTCTGTGGCTATACTGAGCAGCGGCGGCCTCTTCATGTCGTCTGTACGACTGAGCAGCCGCTGCTGATCGTGATTACCGTGTATGAGCCGAAGCCACCTAAGTGGCAGACTCCTACTCGGAGAGGGCTGAAACCATGAAGTGCAGTATTCAAGGTTGTCCGGGAGAGTACGAAGAGAGGGAAATTACCCACACAGTCCGCTTCCGCGGGCAGATCGTGGTGATCGACCGTGTCCCGGCGGAAGTCTGCCCCATCTGTGGCGACGTGCTGCTCAGCCCCAAGACGGTACGCCACATCGAGGCCTTGCTGCGGGACCGGACGGAACCCACTTCGACAGTTCCTCTCTATAAATACGCCTGACCCTCCCTTCGCCACCTCTTGGGGTGCTATCGTCCCCCGACGGAATCCCGTGGCTGTCCCAGCCCATTCACACGTCCAGGCCGGAGGCCCGCGCCGCCGGCCCTATGACCGTGAGGAAAGAGCCCGCATGACCACCGTTCGCCAGAGACGCCCTCTCGCCGCCGTCACCCTCCTGTCGCTGCTCGCCACCGTCGCCGCGCCGCTCCCCGGCTCCGCCCAGGGGCAGGGCGGCGGAGTCACGCTGGAGCAGATCATGGCCCACCCGGACTGGATGGGGACTCCGCCGGAGAGTCCGTACTGGGCCGACGACGGGCGCACCGTCTACTACCAGCGTAAGCGGGAGGGCTCGGAGGAGCGCGACCTGTACCGGCTCGACCTCGCGACCGGCAAATCGGAGATCGTGCCCGACGCGCAACTCGGCGCCATCGACGCTCCCGGCGGCGATTTCAGCCGCGACTACCGCTGGAAGACCTGGTCCCGCGCAGGCGACATCTATCTGAAGGACCTCCAGGCCGGGAGCATCCGCCAGATCACCCGCACCGCCGCGGAGGAGACCGATCCGTTCTTCATGGCGGGCGACAACCGCGTCGCCTTCCGCCAGGAGGACACCTGGCTCGTCTACGACCTGGCCTCGGGCCTGATCTCCCAGGCGGCCGACGTGCGGCTGGAGAAGGATCCGGCGGAGGAGAAGAAAGAGGAGGAACGGAGCTACCTCGAAATGCAGCAGCCCCGGCTCTTCGACGTGATCCGTGAGCGGGAGGCCCGGAGCAAGGCCCAGCGCGAGGAGGACCGGGCCGAGCAGAAGGCCGATCCCACGCGCGCGCCTCTCCCCTTCTACCTGGGCGAGGAGATCGAGATCCGCGAGACCTCCCTCTCCCCCTCGGGCGACCACCTCCTGATCGTCACCGGGCCGAAGCGGGACGAGCCCGAGCCGTCGCTCATGGCCGACTTCGTCACGCCGAGCGGCAACGTCGAGGCCCGGGAGGTCCGTACCAAGGTCGGCCCGGGGCGGCCTCTCGGACACCAGGTGATCCTGCTCGACCTGCGCGCCCACGAGCGACACGACCTCGACCTCGCCGCGCTGCCCGGCATCAAGGACGATCCCTTCGCGGAGCTGCGGAAGAAAAAGGACGGAAAGGACAGCAAGGGCGGCAAGGAGAAGGAGAAGAAGGAGCCCGAGGCGCGCGACGTCGAGGTGCGGGAGCTCGCCTGGAGCGAGGACGGCAAGCGCCTCGCCCTGCAGCTCCGGGCCCTCGACAACAAGGACCGCTGGATCGCCACCGTCAACCTGGACCGCCACGACCTGACCACCCACCAGCGGCTCACCGACAAGGCCTGGGTCAACGACGATTTCAGCGACATCGGCTGGCTGCCGGACAACAACACCCTCTTCTTCCTCTCCGAGCAGACCGGGTACTCCCACCTGTACCTGCTCACCATGCCCGCGGGTCGCGTGCGCCAGCTCACCCGCGGCGACTACGAGGTCTCCGTCCCCGTGCCGGCGCGCGACGGCCGTACGATCTACTACACGGCCAATGCCGAGCACCCCGGCAAGTACGAGACCTGGCGGGTCGACGTGGCGAGCGGCAAGGCCGAGCAGCTCACCCGTATGGGCGGCCTGATCGCGGCGGTGCTGTCGCCGGACGAGAAGCAGCTCCTGATCACCCATTCGAGCCTGACCCGCCACGACGAGCTGTTCCTGCAACCCGCCCAACCGGGCGCCGAGCCCAGGAAGCTCACCGACACTCACAGCCAGGCCTTCCTCGCGCAGGACTGGAACGTGCCGGAGATCGTGCCGATCCCGTCCTCGCACGTGAAGGCCCCGATCTACTCGCGGGTCTATACGCCCAAGGACTTCGACCCGGGCCGGAAGTACCCGGCCGTGGTCTTCACCCACGGCGCCGGCTACCTCCAGAACTCCCACTTCGGCTGGACCTACTACTTCCGGGAGTTCATGTTCCATACCCTCCTCACCCAGCGCGGCTACGTGGTGCTCGACATGGACTACCGGGCCTCGGCCGGCTATGGCCGCGACTGGCGCACCGCCATTTACCGGCAGATGGGCCACCCCGAGGTGGAGGATCTGGAAGACGGCGTGCGCTGGCTGGTCGCCCACCGCGGCGTCGACCCGAAGCGCGTCGGCACCTACGGCGGCTCCTACGGCGGCTTCCTCACCTTCATGTCGCTGTTCAGGAAGCCCGACCTGTTCGCCGCCGGCGCGGCGTTGCGGCCGGTCACCGACTGGGCCCACTACAACCACGAGTACACGTCGAACATCCTCAACACACCGGACGTCGACCCCGAGGCCTACGAGAAGAGCTCGCCGATCGAGTTCGCGGCGGGCCTCGACAAGCCTCTCCTCATCTGCACCGGGATGCAGGACGACAACGTCTTCTTCCAGGACAGCGTGCGGCTGGTGCAGCGCCTGATCGAGCTCAAGAAGGAGAACTTCGAGACGGCGATCTACCCGGTGGAGCCCCACAGCTTCCGCGAGCCGGAGAGCTGGCTCGACGAGTACCGGCGGATCTTCAAGCTGTTCGAGGCGAACCTGCGGTGAATGCCGGGCGGTCGATCTTATCGTAGACCGCTCCCGGCACCCCCGGGATCCCTTCCGGGTACGGCTCCATCCCAAGGCGCTCCATGACCCGGAACGAGGCCCGGTTCGGTGCGTTGGCGCCGGCGAAGACCCGCTCGACGCCGGGCAGGCCGAAGGCGTAGGCAATTGCGGCCCGGCAGGCCTCGGTGGCAAGGCCCCTCTTCCAATAGCCAGGGGAGAGCCCGTAGAGGATCTCGATGTCGGGAGAATCCGGCAGGAAGCGGAAGCCGCAGAAACCGATCAGGTGCACGAGGCGGGACCGCAGCAGCAGCGACCACATGCCGATCCCGTGCGCCTCGGCGCTCTCCAGGCTGGAAGCGACGACCGAGGCCGCCAACTCCCGCGAGATCACGACGTCGTCCCAGAGGTGGCGGCGGACCTCCCGGTTGGTCCACAGGTGGTGGAGGTCGTCGACGTCCTCTCCCCGGAAGGGGCGCAGGTTCAGCCGTTCCGTTTCCAGCAGCGGCAAAGACACGGGCGCATTGTGCCATCTCAGACCGCGCAGAGGTCAACCCTTTCTCCCTGGTACAGCCCTTGCTACCTCCAGGTAGAAGGCGGCCCTTCGGCTCGCCCAGCTCGAAAGGAGCGATGGTCATGGCTCAACAGACCTCGGCGAAAGCCACGGTGGAGCAAGCAGGCCGCCAAGCCGGGCAGATGGCGCGTAGCGCCGTCCAGAGCCCCTGGGTGGAGTGGCTGGCCCGCTTCGGATATGCGGCCCGTGGAGTGGTCTATGCCTTCGTGGGGTTCATGGCGCTACGCGCCGCCTTAGGGGCCGGCGGGGAGACGACCGGCACCGAAGGGGCGGTCCAGGAGATCGCCCGGCAGAGCCAGGTGCTGCTCGGGCTCGTCGCCATCGGTCTCTTCGGCTACGCGCTCTGGCGGTTCGTCCAGGCTGTCCTCGACCCTGAGAACAAGGGGGACGACGCCAAGGGCCTCGCCGAGCGCGGCATGATGCTGGCGAGCGGCATCGCGTACAGCTCACTCGCCATCCTGGCGGTGAAGGCCATCACCGGCTCGCCCGACGCGGCGGGCGGCGAGGGGACGCAGGGCGCCGCCGCCAGCGTGCTCGACAAGCCGTTCGGCGCCGTGCTGGTCGGCCTCGCCGGCCTCGCGGTGATCGTCGCCGGGCTCTTCCAGCTCAAGAGCGGCTGGACCAAGAAGTTCCGCGACAAACTCAAGCTGCAGGAGATGAGCCCTGCCGAGCAGACCTGGATGACCCGCGCCGGGCAGTTCGGCCTGATCTCGCGCGGCATCGTCTTCCTGCTGATGGGCTTCTTCCTGATCCAGGCCGCCCTGCGCTCCGACCCGAGCCAGGCTCGCGGCCTCGGCGGCGCGCTCGATACGCTCGCGGCCCAGCCCTACGGCCCCTGGCTGCTCGCCCTGGTGGCGCTCGGCCTGATCGCTTTCGGCGTCTACTCGGTACTGGTCGCCCGCTACCGGCGGATCGTGTTCTGAAGCGGCTTGCCGCTGACTTTTCAAGAAAGGGCTCTCTTTGTTCAACAACATCGACCTGCGGGAGCTCGCCGAGGCCTCCGGCCCCGAGCGGGCTTTCGTCAGCCTGTATCTTTCGACCCCGGAGTCGCTCCAGAGCCTGAAGCCCCGGATCGACAACATCCGCTCCCTGCTCGCCGACACCCCGGTCGAGACCGAGTACTTCGACGAGAACATGAAGATCGTCGAGCAGTGGCTCACCGAGCATACCTGGACCACCGACGGCGCCTGCCTGTTCGTCTGCTGGGCTCTCGACTTCGTGCGCGCCTACCCGCTGACCGTCAAAGGCCCCGACTACATCTGGGTCGATTCCTCGCCCTACATCCGGCCGCTCGCCGAGCTCCAGGACGAGTACGAGAACTTCGTCGTGGTGGCGGCCGACAACACCGCCTCGCGGATCTTCTTCGTCACCTCCAACCAGGCCGACCAGGACGCCCGCATCAAGGGGGATATCAAGAACAACGTCAAGAAGGGCGGCTGGTCCCAGAAGCGTTACGAGCGGCGGCGCAGCAACGAGCTGATGCACTACTCCAAGGAGATCATCGACGTCCTGACCGAGATGGACCAGAAGGAGACGTTCAACCGGCTCTTCCTGGTGGGCTCGCAGGAGACCATGACCGAGATCGAAAGCGCCCTGACGTCTCCGCTCACCGCCAAGCTCGCGGGCAAGAGGTCGGTCGACTTCAGCGCCGGCGACGACCAGATCTTCGACGCCTCGTTCGACATGTTCTTCGCCGCCGAACGCGAGGCCGAGGCCCAGCTCTGGGAGAAGATCAAGGGCGAGTACTGCCGCGGCGGCCTAGCCGTGACCGGCGCCGAGGAGGTCCTCAAGGCCGCCGCCGTCGGCCGGGTCGAGAAGATGGCCGTGACCCGGGACGCCCGGATCGCCGGCACCCGCTGCCGCGACTGCGAGAACCTCCTCGCCGGCGAGGCCACGAAGTGCAAGGTCTGCGGCTCCGCGGACGTCTTCAAGGTCGACCTGGTCAACGAGCTGGTCGAGCTGCTGGCGCTCACCAGCGCCGAAGCCGACTTCGTCGACCCGATCGAAGGGCTTACCAACGCCGGCGACGTGGCGGCGCTGCTGCGGTACTGAGAGGCCTGGATCAGGCCGTCAGGAAACGGTCGGCCAGCTCGCGGAGGCGGCGCTCGGAGGCGGTCTGGCGCAGCGCCGAGGGCGCGATCCCGAAGGTCTGCCGAAAGGCGGACGTGAAATGGCTGTGGCTGGAGTAGCCCAGGTCCAGACCGATACCGGTCAGATCGGTACTGCGGTCGGCCACGAGCTCCAGGGCGGTCCGCAGCCGGAGCTGGCTGCGCCAGGCGTGGAGCGTGGCCCCCGTGCCGCGGCGGAACATCCTGCAGAGGTGGAAGACCGAAAAACCCGCCCGGCCGGCGATCTCCTGGAGGGAGAGAGGCTCCCGGAACTGCCGCGCCAGCAAGGCTTTGATCCCTTCGAGCCTGTCATGGGAAGGCGCCTCGGCGCCGCCGCGTCCGGCCGCGAGCCCGTGCATCTCGCCCGCAGGGCCGAGGAGACGGGAGAGAACGTGGAGCATCGCCTCCTCCACGTACATGGGGTCGATCGGCTTGCCCGCCATCAGGTGCCGCACGATCAGACGCTGGACCAGATAGCTCAGCGCATCGCTCGGCCCATGGCTGAACGAGAACGGGCGGTCCGGACGCTCGGCCAACCGGGGGTCCTGGGCCGCGAGGACCTCCAGCAGCACGTTCCGGTCGAGCGCGAACCACTCGCAGCGGTCCCCCTCCTCGCTCACCTGGCCCCGGGCGTAGACCTGACCCCGGTTGTAGTAGGTCACCAGGTTGGGGTTGCTGACGAACGGCTTGCCCCCTTCGTGCCGGAGCCAGACGCTGGTCCGCGGGAAGACGAAGATGTCGTTCTGGATCGGACCGGAGTCGTGGAAACGCGGGTGGGCCGGCGCCGCCCGGAACGCCCCGATCCGGAACAGCGAGCCCTGGAAGAGCAGGGTGTCCAGAGGCCGCTCCTCGGGCGGCGGGCTCGTACCCGGTCGTCTCATCGATCGCTCCATACCCCACAGCAAGATTTTGATAGCGGGCCCGCGCCCCCGGCGCTAGGGTTTCCGACAAAGCGACAAGCCAACTTGTCCCTCCTCTGTGGGGCGGAGCCCTACGCTCCGCCCCACCCCTTTTTTTACTTCTCCACCGGCTTTGCCAGGTCGAACGCCGCCCGGAAGCGCTTCTCGTCGCCGCGGTCCAGCATGTAGCGGAGCTCCTGGGTCTGCGGGTCGATTTCCAGCGTCCAGGCGTTGCCAACGGCGCGCGGGATCAGCTTCCTGGTGAAGTCGTCGGCCGGAAAGGTCTGCCGGTGGGGGGTGCCGGCGCCGGCGGAGTCGCCGCCGTAATTGGTGATCTCGTCCGGCGTGCCGTCGGCGTGACGGTGGTCGTGCTTGAGCCGCACGCGGTCGTCGGCGAGGGTCACGATCCAGGTGCGGGAGCGGTCCTCCCCCACCTGGAAGGGGATGCGCAGCTCCTTGTCGGTACACGAGGAGAAGTGCGCCACCAGCCGCTTGCCTTCGAAGTCCTGGGAGGTGGTGAACAGGACCTTCCCCTCGAAGCTCTTGCCGCAGTGGGCGGCGAGGTTGCGGAAGAACTCCTGGGCGGGGCTCTTTGCGGCAGGCGTCTCAGCCGCGATGGCCGCCGGGGCGCTCCAGGGCAGCAGGAGCGCGGCCAGGAGGCCCAGCGTCCGCCAACTCGGATGTCTCATCTCGTCTTCTCCTTGGGCACGGCGACGGTGAGGCTGCCGAACCCGGTCGCGGGGTTGATGGTGTAACGGGCGTCTCCCATGCGGACGATCCAGGCCTCGGGACGCTCCTCGACGCGGAAGTAGGGGAACCGCGCCCAGTGGAGGAAGATCCTGCCCTCGCGGGTGGCGGCGGCCGCGGCGATCGCCGGATGCGATCTCCCCTTGGACAGGAGGCGGGGCGGCTGGGTCGCGAGCGGCGGCCGGCGCAGCCAGTCCACCGTGCCGAGCACGTACTGCTCCCCCAGGTCGGCCACGGCCTGCCGGCGCAACGGCGTGACGGGCAGGGGGCCGGCCATGAGCGGTCCGGAGCCCCCGAAGCCGTCCCGCACGACCGCTCGGGCGGCGAGATGCGAGCCCGCCATGAGCAGGATGTAGACCCCGACCGCCGCCAGGGCCGCACGCGCCGGCCGCTCCCGGTCCGGCCGCCCTCGCCGCGCCCGGAGCCGCGACCCGACGACCCCCACGGCCAGGGCAAGCCAGATCCAGACGTCGATGATGAACAGGGTATCGGCGTAGTACCAGACGTCGCGAAACGGCATCAGCCAGCGCATGCCGTAGGTGTTCAGCCAGTCCAGGAACGGATGGCTGAGGATCGAGATCACCGACAGCCAGAACAGGGCGCCGGCCCGGGCCGGAGCGGCGTCCGCATGCCGGCGCCTGCGCACCCAACGGTCCCAGGCCAGCATCAAGCCGGTCAGGACGAACGGCCAGAGGGCCAGCGCCAGGACACCATGGGTCCAGCCGCGGCGGAAGGCGATCGCCGTGTCCGCCCCCCAGAAGTAGGCGAGGACGTCCACGTCCGGCAGGTTGGCGCCGATCATCAGCGTCGCCGTGGCGAGCGGCGTCCGCTTCTTGAGCCCCGACTCGGCCAGGGCGGCCCCGACCAGCGTGTGACAGAGGTTGTCCATGTGAGAGGAAGCTTACCGCGAGAGCCTCCGGACCCGTCTCCCCTGTGGCAAGATTTCTACGCCCCACAAAACGCCCGAGCAGCACTGTAAGGTATAGACGGCACGTTATAGACGAAGACGTCCTTCACCACGGAGGGCGGAGCCATAGAGGGAGAGAGCGCATGAGGCCTATCACCGCCGCCGACGTCATGAATCCCCGTGTCCTTTCCGTGCGGGAGGACATGACCATCCAGGAGCTGGCTCACTTCCTGGTCGCCAACGAGATCTCCGGCGCCCCCGTCACCGACCTGGAGGGGCGGCTCGTCGGCGTGGTGTCGGTGACCGACATCGCCCAGGCCGTGGCCGAGGATGACGAAGACGACGAGGAGCGGGCCGGCTTCTTCGACGACGCCTGGGGCCAGGGGTGGAGCCAGGAGGAC
>JBKKAU010000419.1:0-1040 GCA_046714475.1 Thermoanaerobaculia bacterium | reverse complement strand
CCGCGGCACCCCGCGAAGAGGTTTTCGCCGTGATCGAGGCGGCGTTCTCGCAGCGCCGCAAGACGGTCCGCTCGGCCCTGGCACGCTGGATGCCCGACCGCGAACGCCTCGACGCCATCCTCGCGACCGCCGGGATCGAGCCGTCCCTGCGCGGCGAGATGCTCGGCATCGAGCAGTTCGCCGCGATTGCCGGGGCTGGGCATTAGCCTGTGGCCGTGTCAGCACATCAGGTCACGGTCCGGTCGCCGGCCAAGATCAATCTCGGCCTCTCCGTCGGCCCTCCGCGCCCGGACGGCTTCCACCCGCTCGCCACGGTGTACCAAGCCGTTGCCCTGTACGACGATGTGACGGCGACCCTGCGAGAGGACGCCGAAATCACCGTCGAGGTGCTCGGGGATTTCGCGGACGAGGTACCGACTGACAGCTCGAACCTCGCGGTGCGGGCTGCGCGAACGCTGCAGGCCGAGTACGACGTCGAGGAAGGCGTCGACCTGACTATCCGGAAGACCATCCCGGTCGCGGGCGGGATGGCGGGCGGCTCCACGGACGCAGCGGCGACGCTGGTCGCGTGCAATCGGCTGTGGGGGCTGGGGTTGGCGCAGGCTGACCTGGAACGCATCGCGGCCGACCTGGGCAGCGACGTACCGTTCTGCCTCGTCGGGCACACGGCGCTGGGCCAGGGGCGAGGCGAGCAGGTAACCGAGGTGATGTCCCGCGGCACCTTCCACTGGGTCTTCGCCATAGCCGAAGGCGGCCTCTCCACGCCCGCGGTCTACAAGGAACTAGACCGCCTCCGCCCCCTCCGCCGAGTCGAGGCTCCCGAGGTGCGCCCCGAACTCCTCACCGCACTCCTCTCTGGCCGGCCAGCGGCCCTAGCCATTGCCCTAAGCAACGACCTCCAGGCGGCAGCCCTGTCGCTCCGCCCGGAACTAGCCGCCACCCTCCAATTCGGCCTGGACCAAGGTGCCCTGGCCGCCATGATCTCCGGCTCCGGCCCCCCCTGCCTCTTCCTCGCAACAGACAGCCGCCAAGCCGTAGAC
>JBKKAU010000418.1:0-8705 GCA_046714475.1 Thermoanaerobaculia bacterium | reverse complement strand
CCCCCTACTCTGTATACGTATGAGAGGGCCTCAGCGTCACAAGAGCTTCGGCTCCTCCATGGCCCCGGAGCAGAGCCTTGCGGATCTGGATCGGAGCTTCCCTGCCAGGGCTCTCGCGATTCCCTGTCGAGGTCGGAGTCGTCCGCTCCATGGTCCGGTATGTCTCGCCTCGTCAGGCGAGTCCCCGGGGTGCCTCGGAGAGGCCGCGACCGCGAGACGAGCTCTCCAGACCGGGATGCGGGAGCCTCCGACTCCGGGCTGCCATCTCCGTCTGGAGAGGCGAAGAGGGAGAGCCGGATCCGGAAGTCTCCGGGCCTCTGGGGACGGCGCAGGTCTCTTCCTGAAGGACGCAGACCTTCGGGCGAGGCGCCGCCGCACCGAGGGGCTGGAGGTCGTGCTCTTCAGCGCAAAGAGCTCAAGAACAGCCGGAGCCGACGGGCGGCCGACGCGCCTCCGTTCCGACCGCCACGGCCAGCCGGCGCTCTCGGAACCAGTCCGTCAGGGAAAGGAGCGGTCCGGTCATGAAGGTGGTGACCAGGGCCATCAGGACCAGCATGGCGAAGATCCGGGGGGAGAGGATCCCCAGGTCGTAGCCGAGGTTCAGCACGATCAGCTCGATCAGGCCGCGGGTGTTCATGAGGGCGCCGAGGGCGAAGGAGTCCACCCAGCTCATCCCGGTCCAGCGCGCGGCCAGCAGGGTCCCACCGAGCTTGCCGGCGATCGCCACGGCGATGATTCCGGCGCAGATCAGCCAGCTTCGCCAGTCGTCGAGCAGTCCGATCTGGGTCCGCAGACCCGTGAAGGCGAAGAACAGCGGCAGCAGGAACACTGAGCTGAGCGCCTCCAGACGGTGCCGCAGGTGCTCGGGGAGCCCTGAGCCCCGCGGCATGCAGACGCCCGCCAGGAAGGCGCCGAAGAGGGCGTGGATCCCGATCACCTCGGTCGCCAGCGCCGAGGCGAGAATGAACACCAGGATCGCCGCCAGGAAGCCCGCGTCCCCCGCCGAGGACGCGGAGCGCCCGCCGAGCAGCCGGCTGGCTCGCGGCCTGACCAGGAAGAGCATCCCCAAGATGAAGAGCAGGGAGAGGAAGATGGTCAGCAGCGCTCCCCCCAGCCCGTCCGCCTTTACGAGGGCGACCACCACGGCCAGCAGGCACCAGGCGGTGACGTCGTCCACGGCGGCGCAGGTGATCGCGGTGTTGCCGAGCGAGGTGCGGGTCAGCCGGCGTTCCTCCAGGATGCGCGCCAGCACCGGGAAGGCCGTGATGCTCATCGAGACCCCCACGAAGAGGCCGAAGGCGCTGAACGGCAGCCCGGGCGGCGCCAGGCTGGGGTAGAGGAGCAGCGCCGCGGCCGTCCCCAGGAAGAACGGTACGATGATGCTGGCGTGGCTGACCAACACCGCCGAGCTCGCGTTCTTGTGCAGGTTCTCGAGGTCCAGCTCCATCCCGACCACGAACATGAAGAGGATGACGCCGATCTGGCTGAGCAGCTGCAGGACGCCCAGGGAGCTCGCCGGGAACAGGAACGAATGCGCCGCGGGCGCCAGCAGCCCCAGCAGGGATGGCCCCAGGAGGATGCCCGCTATCATCTCGCCGATGACCGGCGGCTGCCCGATCCGGAGCATGAGCGCGCCGAGCCCCTTGGCCGCCGCCACGATCACGATCACCTGGAGCAGGAGCAGGCTCGCCGGATGCCGCAGGTTCTCCAGGAAGCCCTCGGCGATCACGCCCGAGGATGCGGCCGGCGTCTCGGCCACGGCCGGCGCGGCGCTCGCCGTCTCCAGCTGGGAGCCGAAGGTCAGAAGGCCGTAAATCCCGATCCCGAAGAGCAGGACGACGGCGGTATAGAAGAGGACGTTTCTCGGTCTCGGCATTCTCCCTCCACGGAGAACA
Source organism: Thermoanaerobaculia bacterium (assembly GCA_046714475.1). Classification (GTDB taxonomy): domain Bacteria; phylum Acidobacteriota; class Thermoanaerobaculia; order Multivoradales; family UBA5704; genus DASPJI01. Next base: position 6,810 of record JBKKAU010000418.1, on the reverse strand, counting down.
GGCGGGCTCGGCCTCGGAATGTTACCTCCCCGGGACTCGGGGAACGCGCGGAGACAGCCCGGAATCGAAGAGCGCAGCATATTTCCGAGGGGCGGCAGCTCGCGAGCGTGGGGCGGTCCCTTAATCTTCGGGGACGGGTGCTCAAACGTCGGGGACGGCACCTCCCCCATCGGGGGCGGCACCCGCCCAAGAAAGGGCGAGGCTTGCCCTTTCGTTTCCGGCAGCCATCCCCGAAAGGGCAAGGGCCGTCCCCGAAAGGGCGGCGCCTCTCCTATCGAGGGCGCCTGCCGCCCCGGATGTACCGGCGCTTGCCCTTCAGTTCCGAGGCCCGTCCCCGGGAATTGGAGGCTTGCCCCTTGGAATCCGGCCCTCCCCCTACGCTCGGTAGGTGGAGATGATCGTGGCGGAGCGGTCCCTGGGCGGGTGACTGAGGGATCTAGCGGAAGACCTCCGCCAGGGGGATGCGGAGACCCGGCAGGAGCGGAGTCTCCAGGACATCCCCCGCGGCGGCGGCGAGCTCTTGGACCAGGATGAGGCGGTCCCCTTCCTGGCGGTAGACCCAGGCCGCCTTGCGAGCGGTATCGAACATCCAGTACTCGCGGGCTCCGGCGCGTTCATAGAGTTGGAGCTTGCGGGTCTCGTCGATCGTACGGGTATCCTCGGACAGAATCTCTATGAGTAGGTCCGGAACCCCCTGCGCGTTCTGCTCGGTCAGAATCCCGAAGCGCTCTTTTGAGACGAACAATAGGTCCGGCAGGACGAGCTTCGCCAATGGGATTCCGGCGCAGGAAATCGCCAAAAAAGAAGCTCAGCATGGCAGAAGCCTGCTGGTGCTTCCAGGAACGAGGCGGCGTTACGAAGTGCTCCCCGTCGATCAGCTCGTGGCGGTTGCCGTCCTCTGGTAAGAGGAGGTAGTCCCGGTAGGTGAGCTTGTGGGAAACCGACTCGTGAATCGCCATGAGGGACTCCTCAGTCCCGAAAGACGTCCTGGAGACTGCCGGCAGTCAAGAGACGCTCGCTCCAAACCAGAAGACAGTCCGCGTCGGCAGAGCGCACCCTCTCCTCGACCTCGGGGTCCAGATGACCGAACTTCAAGTGGAGGAGCCGAAGAACCACCTGGGCTTCCCCCTCCTGGCGACCTTCTTGACGACCCTCTTCTCGGCCCTCTTCTCGGCCCTCTTCTCGGATCTCACGGTTCCAACGATCGATGCTTTCAGCCAGCATGGTGTCGAGCTCCTCCAGAGTCAGCGTGCCGGAGACCTCCTCCTCGGAGAGTCCGAAGCGCGGCAGGATCACCTTCTGCAGCCAGGTCTCGAAGGCCCGCCGCAACCCAGCCTCGGCCGGCGGAATGCTCTGCCGCAGCCGTTGGACACTCGAACGGACCTCCCGCCAGTCCCGGCTCTTCTCGATGCGGAACAGGTCCGCCACCGGACTGTCCAGCGCGGCCAGAAGCTCGCGGGGGTAAGTGGCCTCGTCCACAAGCTTGTACCGCAACTGGGGCCGGTAGGTCTCCGCCGAGGGGTCGAGTTCCCCAATCAAGGAACCGAGGTCCGTCGCCACGTGCCACGGCTCTAACCCATTGTAGACGACGACGGGGATGACCGGAGGCAGCTTTCGCCAAGCCGCCGCCGGCTGGCTCTCCAGCAGGGCCTGGTAGAAGAGGCCCTCGTAAGTCATGAGACGGACCGGCATCGAGGGGTCGGGCCGCGACTGGAACTCCAAGAGGATGTAGACGTAGACCGGCTCTCCTCCGTCCTGGCGCCGGAACTTCCAGATGACATCGCTCTCGCGGTTCTCGTGCTTGGCGGAGACGAAGGAGGCGTTGACCCGTTCGCCGGAGGCGAAGTCGATCCGCTCCACCCACTGCTCGCCCACGATCTCGCGCAGGAGACCCTGGATCATGCGCCGGTGGGAGAAGAAGTGGCGGTAGCTGAGGTCGTGTTGTCCCACGATTTTTTCCGTTCGGGGACACTACCATAGAGTCTGGCGGGGGCAACTCCTGCTTCGAGTGAGCAGGCGGCCGAGGATAGCTGAGGGGCCTCGCTGATCCTGGAAGAGCCGCGGGGACGTTCCATCAACCCTGGCGGAGCGCCCGCGAGGTTGAAACAGGGCCGTTCAGACACGAATACGCCTGTTCAGGTTGGTGGGAGCCCATTCAAGACTCGTAGACGCTGGTAGAGGCTCGTAGACGCTGGTTGAGGTCCGTAGACGCCCGTCGAACCGTGAATGGCTCCGATTCGTCTTGAATGGGCTCCGCCAAGCCTCGGCTCTGATATTTCTGCTTGGAATGGGATCTTTCTGTGATGATTCGGCGTCTGTACGATGCTACGGGCTTCTACGAGGCTCGTACAAGCTCTGTCCGATTCAAATGACGTCTGTCCGGCGCGACGGACAGTGCGGCTGCTTAAATTACAGCAGTGGTGTTGTGGTAGAGTTTGTCTATGGTCGAGGTTCTCGTCCGAATCAAGCGCGCGGTCCTTTCAGGGCGCTATGCCTTCAGCGAGAAGGCGCGGATCGAGATGGAGATCGATGGCCTCACTGATCTCGATGTCGCTGAGTCCATCCTCAACGCAGTCGCCGTCTACAAACGTCTTCGGTCGCGAAGCCCCCTTCATCACGGCCAACTGGAGTACCTCTACGTGATCCAGTCCACTAACCTCGAAGGCTTGATGATATATACCAAAGGTAAGCTCGTTCGCGAGCGCGGCGAAGATCATTTCTACTTCCTGATTTCCTCGAAGAGGACGCTGTGAGAATACCTATGAGTAACGAAGGATTTTCTGTTTCGATGTGCCCGACGTGCGGTAGCTCGGCTATTCGGAAAGTCTCTGGAAGCTGGACGGGAAACTATAAAGGCAAGGCCTATACCGTAGAGGCGTTAGAGTATTACGCCTGCCCAAATTGTAACGAGAAGGTCTACCCTCCTGAGGCGATGCGGCGGATTCAACAAGCTTCCCCAGCCTACCGGAAATCGACTGCTCGGCGAGCAGCGCGGACGGCGCCCAAGCCGGGGCCTCAAGCGGACGCCTGACGGCGCTGCTTTGAGGCTCGATGTGTGCGGTTCGACAAGATCTGGTTGTTTAACGGCCGTAAACCTGGAGCGAGGATGCAGGCCGCTGTCCGCCCGCTCACCCGCGAGATGACGCACCATGAAGCAGGCCCCAATTCGAGCCGTTGAGATGGTCCGTACTATCCGGGACGCTATCTACGAGGAGACTAAGCATCTCTCGCGTGAGGAGCTGAAAGGCTACTTTGCACGTGAGGCTGTAGCGATGCGTCAAGAGAACCAACAGTGGCGGCCCAGTAGCAGGAGCGCTCAGCCAGCGCCTTGACCGGAGGCGCGAAGTTAGCCGTAGGAACAGGAATGAGTTGAGATGCCAGCCGAAGTAAGACTATGGAGCGTGGTCGGTGATTCGTTGAGCGAGCTTCTAGGGACTCGCCTTGACCTCGAGGAGCGGCTGGAGGCGTGGCTCGAAAGAGATATATCCATTCTGTCTCATGATCTGCTCGTTGTCGGACGCCAGGTCGAGACGGCGTACGGTGGCATCATAGATCTGCTTTGCATTGATCGCAACGGCGATACCGTCATCGTGGAGCTGAAGCGCGATAAGACTCCTCGTGAGATTACGGCGCAGGCGCTTGACTACGGTGCGTGGATAAACGAACTATCTCACGAAGCACTGTCAGCCTTAGCTGACCGGTACCTCTCCTCGAAGGGAACAGATCTTCAACAATCCTTTAGTGCGCGGTTTGGAAGTAACCTGCCCGAAGTTCTTAATGAGGGGCACTCTATCCTGATTTTGTCATCGTTGATTGATCCAAGTTCGGAGCGGATTATAAAATATTTATCGAACGTGCATGGAGTAAATATTAATGCCGTCACCTTCAGTTACTTCCGTGCTGAGCAATCTGAGTTCATAGCAAGAGTTTTTCTTTTAGAGCCTGCCGAGGTCGAGCAGCGCTCGCGCCGCTCCGGTGAGTCAAAGCGACAGCCTAACCTGACCCCAGACGAATTGGTCGACGCGTCACTTCGGGCCGGCGTAGATCACCTATATCGCCCTCTTGAGCGCAAGCTCTCAGAAGTGCTTTATCGCCGTACCACCCGGAGTTCTCTGGCTTTCTACGGTCGGTTCGGCGGCGGCTACAAGGCAGTTTTTAGTCTGCTCCCGCTTGACAGTTCCGAATCTTCAGGCCTCCGCTTCATTCTCTACCTTCACCGGCTCGCAGAATTCCTTGGCGTTTCGACCGATCAGATACAGGCCTCGTTGCCACAGAGCCACGAGCCCTGGAAGTACTATTCGTCGGCAGACCAAGACGCCTCTGGGTTCACTGGTTACTTTCGAGAGCAGCAAGACGTGGAGCGCTTCCTCAGATTGTTCCGAGACGCTTCGCAGGGCAGTTCACCGGATACCGTGTTATCACGCGGTCCTGCCGGTTAGGGCCGATCCTTCTTACCCGCTCACAAACAACCCCTCAATAATCCCCTGAATCTCCATCGCCGCCTGCCGGGGATCCGCCGCATCGCGGATTGGCCGCCCCACCACAAGATAATCAGCCCCGCTCCTCAAAGCCTGCTCGACGGTCACTACCCGCTTCTGGTCATCCGCCGGGCGGGTCTCGAAGGGGCGGATGCCAGGGGTGACGATCAGCAGGTCTTCCCCTAACTGCTCGCGGATGCGCTTGGCTTCGAGCCCGGAGGCGATGACGCCGTCGCAACCGGTCTCCTGGGCGCGGCGGGCGCGTTGGAGGACGAGATCCTCGACGCTTCCCGCGAAGCCCAATTCCTCCAGGCCCGCGGCATCCAGGCTGGTCAGCACGGTCACGCCCAGGATCTTCAAGTCCCCCTTCTCCCTGGCCGCCGCTTCCAGGATGGCGCCGTCGCCGTGGACCGTCAGGAAGGTGATCGGCCGCTGGCGGAGCTGGCGCACGGCCAGGCGCACGGTCTCGGGGATGTCGTAGAGCTTGAAGTCGGCGAAGACCTTCTTGCCCTGAGCGGCCAGCCAGTCGATCAGCTCGAAGCCGCCGCCCGAGGCGATCAGCTCCAGCCCGACCTTGTAGAAGTCGACCGCTTCGTCCAGTTTCTCGACCAGGCGCTTCGCCTCGCCGGCGCTCGGAACATCCAGCGCGAAGATCAGCCGCTCGTTGGGGGGGATGGTTTTGGAGGAGATGTAGATCGGGTCGCCCGCTTCGGGTTCTTTCGGGATGTCAGTCGTTTCGGCCATGGTTGGTAGGATACAACGCATGCTCGAACGCCTCTTTGGTGTGCGCGCCGCCGGTTCGACGCCGGGACGGGAGCTCCTCGGCGGGGTCACGACCTTCCTCACCATGGCCTACATCCTGGCGGTCAACCCGGTCTTCCTGACCGCCGCCGGCATTCCTTTGGAAGGCGCGATCATCGCGACCTGTCTCTCCGCGGCCTTCGCCACCCTGCTGATGGGACTGGCCGCCAACTACCCCGTGGCATTGGCCCCGGGCATGGGGATGAACGCTTTCTTCGCCTACGGCGTCTGCGTCGGCGGCGGGGTGCCGTGGCAGACCGCGCTCGGGCTGGTCTTCTGGGCGGGCGTGCTCTTCGTCCTCTTGACCGTCACCGGCGCGCGGCGGACGCTGGTGCGCGCGGTGCCACAGAGCATCCAACTCGCCGGCGCGGTGGGGATCGGGCTGTTCATCGCTTTCATCGGCCTGCAGCACGGCGGCATCGTCCGCGCCGACCCCAACACCATGGTGGCGATGGGTGACCTGACCGCAGCGCCCGCTCTGCTCACCCTGTTCGGCCTCGCGGTGGGCCTGATCCTGATGGCCGCCGGGGTGGCGACCGCGATCTTCTGGGGGCTCGCGGTGACGCTGGTCGCCGCCCTGGCCGTGGGGGTGATCGCGCCGCCGGAGGCGATCTTCTCCGTCCCGAGCCTGGCGCTGCCGGGGTTCCAGATCGACCTGCTCGGCGCCCTGCGGCTCGAGTACCTCCCCTTTCTCCTGGTGCTCCTCTTCTTCGCCCTGTTCGACACCCTGGGGACGCTGATGGGGGTCGCCCACCAGGCCGGGTTCCTCCGGAACGGGGAGCTGCCGCGGATCGAGCGGGCGCTGGCGGCCGACGCGGCCGGCATGGTCGCCGGGTCGCTGTTCGGGACCTCGCCGGTGACCTCTTATATAGAGAGCGGCGCGGGCGTCGGGGTGGGCGCGCGGACGGGGCTCGCCAACATGGCGACCGGCGCGTTGCTGCTCGCCGCCCTGTTCTTCACGCCGCTGGTCGGCCTCGTGGGGCAGACGACCGCGGGCGAGCTCAACCCGGTGACCGCGCCGGCCCTGATCCTGGTCGGCATCCTGATGGTCAAGGCGGTGCGCGAGATCGACTGGTCGGACGCGACCGAGGCGGCCCCGGCCTTCTTCACCGCCCTCTTGATGCCGCTCACCTTCAACATCTCGCACGGCCTGGCGGCCGGCATCGTCGTCTATGTGCTGGTGAAGCTGGCGGCCCGGCGCGGGCGCGAGGTGCACTGGCTGATGGCGGTCCTAGCCGTCCTCTTCGTCCTGCGCTACGCGCTGCTGCCGGCCTGAGCGCCAGGGGAAGAGGGCGAGCGCGCCGGCGAGCAGCAGGTGGACCGCCCCGCCCCCGGCGAAGCCGGCGAAGAACAGGCCGATCCAGGCGGAGAAGAGCAGCAGCGCGACGGCGGCCCGGGCGGTGGAGGTGCGCATGAGGGGGACGGTATCACGGGGCGCGTCCTTGGGGCGGGCGGTGGGTAGCCCGGAGGGCGTCCTTCTTCCTAGCCCAGGGTGGAAACCCTGGGCGCCATCCGCCGGGGCACGGCTCCC
>JBKKAU010000417.1:0-6597 GCA_046714475.1 Thermoanaerobaculia bacterium | reverse complement strand
GTGCCAGGGGACCGGCGACCCCTCGGGCAGCACGCGGAGCGCCTGCCCGACCCGCCGCGCGCTGCGGCCCAGCCCGGCGAGGAGCGCGACTTGGCCGTAGGTGGCCACCCGGCCGGGCGGAATCCGCGAGATGACGGCGTAGATGAGGTCGAAGGGAGAGGCCGGCTGGGGTCGGCGGGCGGTGGACATGGAGCAGGAGATTGTACAGCGAATAAGAAGAGGGGGGCACCACTCAAGGGAGCCCCCCTCTTCTTAGGAACGGTTCAGGTAGGAAGGATCAGCGGGCGACCGCGGAGGCGAGGGCAACGCCCGCCGTGACGGCGCTCGGCTGCTGCTCGGTGCCGCCGCAGCTGTTCAGCGAAGAGGCGGCGCGCTGGAAGGAGGAGTCGTTGGCCGAGTAGGAGAAGACGAAGCTCCCACCCTTGATCGTGTCGATCACCCGCGGCGCCATCTCCTGCGACAGGGCCGGGCAGCCCCAGCTGCGGCCGAGCCGGCCCTGCTGGCGGGCGTGGGCCTCGCTGACGTACCAGGCGCCGTGCATCACGATGTGGCGCTCCTCGGCGCGGTCGTTGAGGCCCCGATCCAGGCCACTGAGCTTGAGCGAGTAGCCGTTGCCGCCCTCATAGGTGCCGCCGGTCAGGAACAGGCCGAGGCTCGTCTGGTGGCTGTCCTTGGCATTGGAGAACCGGGTGGCGTAGTTGTCGCCGGTGCCGGCCCCGTGGGCGACCAGCTCGTGGTAGAGCACCTTGCCCCGCTCCAGATCGAGCACCCAGAGCCGCGGCTGCGTCGACGGCAGGGAGTAGTCGATGACCGTCAGCAGGTCGTCCTTCCCGGAGACGCCGCGGTTCCGGGCGCAGGAGACCGCGTCGAGCGCCATCGACAGAACCTTGGGCGACAGCCCGCGCGTGTCCCGGAGCTGCGCCGTCATCACCGTGGAGGCGGAGACCGCCGGAGCGACGGCCGGCATCGGGGCGGCCTGAGGCTCTACAGCGGGAAGGGTGACAGCGGGTACGGGAGCTGCAAAGGACTCAGGCGCCGGGGCGGCGTTGGCCGCGCTGATCCCGGGGAAGTCGACGAAGGTGCTGGCGCTGATCAGGGTCAGGAGGGTCGCGGGGAGGAAGAGCTTTCTACCGAGCTGCATAGCCGAGGAACGGTTGTGCATCATGCGTGTATAGCCTCCAGTAGAGGTAGGTGGTATGAAAATCCTGCCTCTGCAGGTCCAGTCCATCCGACTATCGAATTGTGCCGTCCAGGAGTATAAGCGAATCCGGGGCCTGAGAATTCCAAAATCTTGAGGAAATTTGGCCTCTCCTGAGCGGCACTGCCAGGAGCCTCCTCCATGTACACTGCCCCACCATGCAACGGCTGCTTTTACCCCTGATTTCCGCCCTTTGCCTCTCTTCCTGCATGTCCCTCCGCCCTTTTGACGAGATCCGCCGGGCAGTGCCCCAGGAGCGGTTCGTCCCGGTGGACGGCCATCTCGTGCACGTGGAGCAGGCGGGCCAGGGGGAGCCGCTGGTGCTGATCCACGGCTTCGGCGCGTCCACCTACGGCTGGCGGGAGGTGATGCCGTGGCTGGCCGAGTCCCACCGGGTGGTGGCGGTGGACCTCTATGGCTTCGGGTACACGGAACGGCCACGGAATCGTCGATATTACACGCGAGAAGGACAGACGGGGCTGATCCTGGGAGTGCTCGATGCCCTCGGGATCCCGAAAGCCCACTTCATGGGCAGCTCCTATGGCGGCGCCCTCACCCTCTGGATCGCCTCGCGCCACCCGGAGCGGGTCTGCTCCATGGTGCTGGTCGACAGCGCCGCTCCGACCTATCCGGACGACCGGCGGAGCGTGCTGGCGGTACCGCCTTTCGGCGGTCTGTTCCTGCGCCTGTTCGGGCTGCGTCCGGGGATGGTGCGCAAAGGGCTCGAAAAGGCCTACTACGACGACTCGCTGGTCACCTCGGAGGCGGTCCAGGCCTACTACGAGCGCCTGCGGATCGAAGGGGTCAACACCGCCTACTACGGGCTGACGGCGCCGGTGCGCGGGCCACGCCCCCGCATCGACCTCGAGGCGATCGACGTCCCCGCGCTGGTGGTGTGGGGCGAGGAGGACGAGCTGATCTCGGTCGACCTCGGGCGCCGGGTCTCGGCCCGGCTCCCCCGCTCCGAGTTCGTGGTCATGGAGAAGACCGGCCACCTGCCCATGGAGGAGCGGCCGGAGGACTTCCTGCGCATCGTCGAGCCCTTTCTCGCCAGGCAGGGGCAGGGGTCATGCGGCTCTCCCTGATCGCCACCTGCGCCGTCGGCCTGGAGGAATTCGTCGAGGCCGAGCTGCGCGCGCTCGGCGTCTCCGAGGTCGAGCGCCAGCGCGGCGCCGTCGCCTTCCCGGGAACCTGGGAGGACTGCTGGCGGGCCAATTGGCGCCTGCGCACCGCCAACCGGGTCCTGGTCGAGCTGGCGCACTGGCAAGGCCGGGACGGCTCCGAGCTGGCGGCCGGAGCGCGTACCCTGGTGGGCGGCCGGTCGGGGACGGACCGCAAGGCGAAGACGGCCGGCGGCGGCATCGACCTCGCCGCCCTGCTCCACCCCGACCGCAGCTTCCGCATCCAGGCGACCTCGACCGCCTCCGGGGTGCGCGACGTGCGCTGGGCCGCCCTCTCGGTCAAGGACGGCCTGGTCGACGGCCAGCGCGACCGCTACGGCCGGCGCTCGGACATCGACCGGGACGACCCGGACCTGCACCTGCGCGTGCGGCTCCACCGCGACCACGCGACCCTGCTGCTCGACACCTCGGGCGAGCCGCTCGACCGGCGCGGCTACCGCGCCGTGACCTCCGTCGCCCCGGTCCGTGAACAGCTCGCCGCGGCCTGCGTTCTCGCTGCGGTCACTGCGGGCTGGGACGGCCGGGGGCCGGTGGTCGACCCCCTGTGCGGCTCGGGGACGCTGCTGATCGAGGCTGGCTGGATCGCCCTCGGGAAGGCCCCCGGCCACCTGCGCCGGAGCTGGGCCTTCGAACGCCTCCCCGGCTTCGACCGCCGCGCCTTCGCCGCGGTCCAGAGAGAGCCGCTGCCCGCGCCGGGGCCGGACGTCCGGCTCTTCGGCAACGACCGCTCCCCCGAGGCGATAGCCGCCGCCCGCGCCAACCTCGACCTCGCGGGACTCGGCGGCCGGGCGACCCTGACGCGCGGCGACGCCTTCGCCTTCGAGCCTCCCCCCGGGCCGGGGCTGGTCGCCATCAACCCGCCGCACGGCGAGCGGGTCGACACCGACGCCGAGCGCTGGCGCGCCCTGGGCGACCTCCTCAAGCGGGGTTTCTTGGGGGGGAGGGGGGTGGCCCGCGCGGGCGCGGACCGCGGCAAGCAGATCGGCCTGCGCCCCCGGCGGCGCATCCCCGTCATGAACGGCCCCCTTGAAGGGCGGATCCTGGTCTTCGACCTGTTCTGAGGCCTGGCGCGGGAAACCCGCCTTCAGTTAGGATAGTCTTAAATAGAAGGTCCGCGGGCGGCGGCAAGCCTCACCACGGTTGCCTCCCGTGCCGCCGCCGCCCGGCTCGCCGCCGGCCTCTCGGAAGCCGGCGGCCTTTTTAGGTCTGTAACAATTTCTTTGAACCGGCGCCTCTTCTTTGCAGACATCGAAAGGAGAGCGCCATGCAAAGACGTTTCGTCTTGGGCTCAGTGGCCGGGCTGAGCGTCCTGCTGTTGACTGGATGCGCGAGTTGGAGGACGCCCCGGCTTCCCAGCCGTGGAGGGTACGCGGTCGATTCGGGAGGACGGCCGGTCCGGGAGCTGCAGGCCGGGTCGTCCCTGCTGACCGGCGCGCGGGGCCTGGAGCCGCGGCGGACCTATGAGGTCCGGCTGGGCCACGACGGACCGGCGCGCTCGGCGGCCGAGGCGGTCAGCTTCGCCCGCCTGACCACCGACGCCCGCGGCGAGATCCGGCCGTTCGTCCTCTGGTACCAGGCCGGCGTGGTCGGCTGCTCGCCGCGCATCGGCCATGAGACGCGGCCGCGGCCTCACACCTACCGCACCTTCGAGGAGGCGGAGCGCGCCCTGCGCGGCCGCACCCTGACCGTCTCGGTCCATCCGGTCGACACCGATCCGACCGGCCGGACGAATCCGCTGGAGCTGCGGGCGGGCGAGGCCGTGTCGGTGACCCGGATGCCCGTAACTCCGCGCAGCAGCCCGATGGTCTACGCCTCCAACGCCGACGGCTGCCTGCTCAACAGCAGTCTCACCCAGGGGAGCGACCTGTACGTCACCGGGCGCAACTTCAAGCCCGGCGAGACGGTCGAGGTCTCCGTCGCCCCGAACCAGCGGGCCTGGCGCGTCGGCGACATGGTCGGCGACGTGACGGGCGCGACGGGCAACGCGGCCCCGGAGCGCGTACAGGCCGACGGGTCGGGGAGCTTCCGGATCAAGGTCTGGGACCAGGCGGCACAGAGGCGCGGCGTCTACGACGTCGTCGCTACCCGCAATCCCGTCGAGGGGGGCCGGCGTAGCATCGGCCTCCAGGACGTCGTCTCCTATGGCGTCGACACCGGCGTCGTGCTCTTCCTGCACTACCCCATCGGCGGCCCCACCATGGACCTGGCCGGCCGGCCGATCCCGGGCTCGCCGTACTTCCAGTTCGCCGACTCCTTCGCCGACCAGAACGACACGGTCTGGGGGGCCGTCGATCCGACCTACGTGCCCGCCATCCACCCGGGAGGGAGTTACGCCGCCTATTACGTGGTGGCCCACCGCGACGTGAACGGCTGGGACCCGCTGAGCGGCGGGGCCACCAACCTGACGGACCTCTCGGGCGGAATCGAGATCATGCCGGTCAAGGCCGGCTGCGTGAACGGCACCGACGTGCCGATCTGGAACCCGCCTCTGACCCTGGGGCAGTACGACGTGGTCGTCGACTTCGGCGCCTCGCCCGCGGAGACGCAGCCCGATTTCGTGACCGACGCCAACTACAACTCCGCCACCGACTTCCTCGACGGCTCCGACCAGATCGGCTTCGTCGTCGCCAAGGACCCCCACGAGCTGGGCACGATCCCCGTGGGCCGGACCACCTACAGCGTCGACGACTTCTTCCCCACCCTGGGGACCGCAAGCAACGTGGACCTGCGGGCCGTGGTCCGCTACCCCGCCACCGCCGACGGCGACGACACCCAGGTCGCTACGGGCCAGCACCCGATCTTCGTCATCGAGCACGGCAACCATGCTCTCTGCGAGATGTGCAAGGACGGCGGCGGGAACCCGGTCCCCTGTGACTCGATCCTCATCATGAGCTGCAATCAGCTGTACAACCACGCCACCTGTCCGTCGCGGGTCCCCAATCACGAGGGTTACATGCGGCTGCTGGACATCCTCGCCAGCCATGGCGTCATCGCGGTCTCGATCGACGCCTACGACCTCACGGGAGCCAACTGCTTCGTCCAGGGATGGATCGAGGAGCGCGGGCAGCTCATCCTCAAGCACCTGGAGCTCTGGTCGCACCTCAACGACGCGTCGACATTCCCGACCTATCCCGACCCCTTCGCGGGCAAGTTCCAGAACCACGTCGATTTCAGCAAGGTCTCGGTCAGCGGCCACTCGCGCGGCGGCGAGGCGTCCGTCTCCGCCTTCGTGCAGAACACCGGTTTCAACATCGTGGGGGTCTCCTCGGTCGCGCCGGTCGATTTCGAAGGCTACACGCTCCCGGACGTCCCCTACTTCGTGATCCTGCCCGCCGCCGACGGCGACGTCTCGAACCTGTCGGGGCAGCCGATCTACGACCGCGCCGGCGGCGCGGCCGACGACACCACCAAGAGCACGATCTACGTCTACGGCGCGAACCACAACTTCTTCAATACGGTCTGGGCGGACGACGGGGACGACAGCCCCGTGCCGCGCGACGACTTCATCCCCAAGGCCGACCAGCAGCGCCTGGGCGAGGCCTATCTCGCCGCGTTCACCCTCTCCCACCTCAAGAACGAGACCGTGTACGAGGACATGCTGCGCGGCAAGATGATCTTCCCCTCGACGGCGGGGCTCAAGGTCTTCCACTCCCGCCACGAGAAGCAGCACTCCAGGAAGGAGAGCGGCAGCGGCGCCGGCGCGACCGCGTCCGGAGCGACCAAGGTACCGGTCAACGGCCCTTCGGTCCACTCCTCGCAGGCGCTCCAGGTCGGCTGGGCGGCGGCGGCGCACCAGCTCACCTATACGCTGCCCGGTCTGCAGGACGCCTCGACCTTCGAGGTCCTCTCCTTCCGCGTGGCCCAGACCTGGAACGCGGTGAACCCGGCGGCCGGCCAGGACTTCCAGGTCGAGCTGGTCGGCGGGGGCAGCACCAAGGGGACCTACAGCAGCCGTTTCGCGCCGATCCCGCCGCCGTACGATCATCCTTACGGGCTGAACCACGCCGTGATGACGACCGTGCGGATTCCCCTCCACTCCTTCATCATGAACAACTCCGGCGTGACCCTGGACCAGATCGACACGATCCGGTTCAAGTTCTCGAACCCGGGCCAGGGAGAGATCTATGTGGACGACGTCGAGTTCTCGCGCTAGAGCGATCTACGGGCTGGCCCTGGCGGCCTGCCTGGGGGGCTGCGCCTCGATCCCCGGAACGACCC
>JBKKAU010000416.1:0-5020 GCA_046714475.1 Thermoanaerobaculia bacterium | reverse complement strand
GTCCTTGTGCAGGCGCAGCAGGTACTCGATGACGCGGTAGAAGTCGTCCTCGGAGAGGGTCTTCTGGTCGACCGGCACCTCGCTGTCGAGCTTGATGTTGAACTTGAAGCGGCCGACGCGCGAGAAGTCGTAGCGCTTGGCGTCGAAGAACATGCCGTAGAAGAGCGAACGCGCGCTCTCCAGCGTCGGGGGGTCGCCCGGGCGCATGCGGCGGTAGATCTCGATCAACGCCTCCTTGGAGTTGCGGCTGTTGTCCTTGGCCAGCGTGTTCGACAGCGTCGCGCCGGTCAGCTCCCAATCGGGGAAGAAGACCTCGACCGGCGTCGAGTTGCGGCCGTCGAGCCGCTCGGCGATGTCCTGCGGCACCAGCTCGTTGGCCTCGAAGATCACCTCGCCGGTGTCGAGGTCGACCACGTCGCCGATGAAGAAGGCGCGCTCCAGCTCCTCGGCGCCGACCTCGAAGGCCAGCGTCTGGCCGGTGTCGAGCTTGCCGATGTGCGACTTGTCGAGCGTGATGCCGGCAAAGACCGGGTAGACCTCACGCCGGCCGCGGCTCTGGCGGTCCTTCTGGCGCTCGGGGTCCAGGACGCGGGGCGGCACGTGCAGCGTGAACTCGCCGCCGCCGTTGGCGGTCAGGCCGATCGGGGTGTAGAACTGGCGCAGGATCGACTCGTCCGACTCCAGGCCCAGGGCGCGCAGGAAGACCGTGCCGTGGAACTTGCGCTTGCGGTCGATGCGCACCGACAGCACGTCCTTCTGGTCATACTCGAACTCCACCCAGGAGCCGCGGTACGGGATGATCTTCGAGAGGTAGGAGCGCGGCCCCTCCTTGGTGAAGAACACGCCCGGGCTCCTGTGGAGCTGCGAGACGATGACGCGCTCGGTGCCGTTGATGATGAACGTGCCGTTGTCCGTCATCAGCGGGATGTCGCCGAAGTAGACCTCCTCCTCCTTGGCGTCGCGCATCTTCCGCGCCCCGGTCTCGGGGTCGCGGTCGTAGACGAACAGCCGGAAGGTGACCTTGAGCGGCACAGCGAAGGTCATGCCCCGCTCCTGGCAGTCGGAGATCGAGTACTTGAGCTGCAGGTCGACCGGGTTGCCGCAGATGTCGCACTTGGTGACCCGGTTCTTGTTGACGAAACCGCACTCCGTGCAGGTGACCGTCTCCTCGTGCGGATGGTCGGTCATGATCTTGGCGCTGCAGTTGGTGCAGGTCATGCGGAGGTACTCGAGCCCCTTGAGCTCGCCGCACTTGCACTGCCAGTCGCCGATCGAGTACTTCACGAAGTCGAGAGAGCAGGTCTCGCGAAAGTCGGAGAACGGGAAGATGCCGGTGAACACCGACTGCAGGCCCTGGTTGGCCCGCTCTTCGGGCAACAGGTTCATCTGCAGGAAGCGCTCGTAGGACCGCCGCTGGACGTCGATCAGGTTGGGGATCGGCAGCGTCGTCTGGATCCTCGAGAAATCCTTGCGGTGGCCGTTGCGCGCTGAAATCTGTGCGGTAGGGATGGGTTCCATAAAGGTCCTTGATTCTCCTGACGTGGTTGATCTCTACGCGGCAACCAAAGGGACGGGGGCGTCCGGGCTCCGGCTGCGGAAGCAGGAGACACCATGCCCGATCCCGCACTGCGGGTTACCGGGCATGGTGAGCAAATTCCAGAACAGCCGCGGGCGGGGTTTTATGCCCGCCAGCGGCACGAGGCGCCCGCGGGATTTCCCGCCGGGCGCCGCCGTTCCGGACCGTGAGAGCGCGTCGACGTGGTGTGGCGCGCCTCGTCGCAGAGCCAGCAATCTCGCAGGCTCGGGTTACTTGAGCTCGACGGTGGCGCCAGCCTCTTCGAACTTCTTCTTGATCGCCTCGGCCTCGTCCTTGGAGATCGCCTCCTTGACCGTGGCGGGAGCGGATTCGACCAGGTCCTTGGCCTCCTTGAGGCCGAGGCTCGTGACCTCGCGAACCGCCTTGATGACGTTGATCTTCTTGTCGCCGGCCGCCTTGAGGACGACATCGAACTCGGTCTTCTCCTCGACCACCGGGGCCGCGGCCGCGGCGGCACCGGCCGCCGGCGCGGCTGCGGCCGCGGCGGACACGCCGTAGTGGGACTCGAGCGCCTTGACCAGGTTGTTGAGCTCGAGCACCGTCATCGAGTCGATCTGCGAAATGAACTCTTCGGTCGCGATAGCCATGTTCTCTCCTTACCTCTGCGGACTGCGAAGTCCGGATATTTCTTTTCCGTATCTTTAGAGCCCAGGACGTCTTACGCTTCTGCTTCAGCTGCTGCAGCGGCCTGGGGCTGCTCATCCTTTTGAATCCGGACCTGGTCCAGCACCACCACGAACTGACGCGGCACCGCGGCGAGGACACGGGCGAGGCCCGTGATCGGCGACTGCAGCAGGTAGAGCAGCTTGGAGAGCAGCTCCTCCCGGCTGGGCAGCTGGGCGATGTCCTTGATCTGGTCGGCGGCGATCCCGCGCCCCTCGACCAGACCGGCCTTGAACTTGACCGCCGGCACGTCCTTGGCGAAGTCGGTCAGGGCCTTGGCCAGCGCCACCGGGTCCTTTTCGCTCCACACCACCGCCGTGGGGCCGACGAAATGCTCCTTGAGCGCCGCCAGCGCCTGGCCGTCGATGGCGCGCAGGGCCAGCGTGTTCTTGACCACCACGTACTCGCCGCCGCTCTGGCGCACGCGGTTGCGCAACTCGGTCACCTGCGGCACCGTGATCCCCTGGTAGCCCAGGAGAAAGACGTGGGACGCGCCCGCGAGACCTTTTCCGTACTCGTCGAGCAACTGATCTTTATCGGCACGACTCAGAGGCATGATCTCGTCTCCTCGCTACTCGCCCGCGGCGGCCAGTGAGGCCTCGTCGACGCGGATCCCGGGGCCCATGGTGGAAGAGAGGCTGACCGCCTTGACGTACTTGCCCTTGGCGGCGCTCGGCTTGGCCTTGACCACCGCGCCGATCAGGGCGTCGGCGTTCTCCTTGAGCTTGTCCGGACCGAAGGAGAGCTTGCCGACCGGCGCGTGGATGATGCCGGTCTTGTCGACGCGGAACTCCACCTTGCCGGCTTTGATCTCCTGCACGGCCTTGCCCACGTCCATCGCCACCGTGCCCGCCTTGGGGTTGGGCATCAGCCCGCGCGGGCCGAGCACCTTGCCCAGACGTCCGACGACCCGCATCATGTCCGGGGTCGCCACCACGGCGTCGAAGTCGAGCCAGCCGCCCTCGATCCGCTTCGCCAGGTCCTCGCCGCCCACGAAGTCGGCCCCGGCCTCCTCCGCCTCGCGCATCTTCTCGCCGCTGGCGAAGACCAGGACGCGGGCAGTCGTGCCCAGGCCGTTCGGCAGCACCACCGTGCCGCGCACCATCTGGTCGGCGTGCTTGGGGTCGACCCCCAGGCGCAACGCGATCTCCAGCGTCTCATCGAACTTGGCGAACGCCGAGTCCTTCGCGAGCACGATGGCATCGTGCAACGGGTACGGCCGCTGCTCGACCTTGTCGGCCGCCTGCCGGTACTTCTTTCCATGCTTCGCCACGACGGATTCCTCCTGATCTTGCTTGCGGCTTCGCGCCCGGGCTTAGCCCTGGACCTCGAGCCCCATCGAGCGCGCCGTGCCCTCGATGATGCGGATCGCCGCCTCCAGGCTCGCCGCGTTCAGGTCGGGCATCTTGGTCCGCGCGATCTCCTCGACCTGCGCCACGGTGACCTTGCCCACCTTCTTCTTGTTCGGCTCGCCCGAGCCCTTCTCGACGCCCGCCGCCTTGCGCAGCAGGATCGCCGCCGGCGGCGTCTTGGTGATGAACGTATAGCTGCGGTCGCGGAACACCGTGATAACCACCGGGATGATCAGGCCCGCCTGGGCCGCCGTCCGGGCGTTGAAGTTCTTCACGAAGTCCATGATGTTGACGCCCGCCTGGCCCAGGGCCGGGCCGACCGGCGGCGCCGGCGTCGCCGCGCCCGCGGGAATCTGCAGCTTGATCTGCCCAACGACTTTCTTCGCCATCGCTCCGGCCTCAGATCTTCTGGACCTGCGAGAAGTCCAGCTCGACCGGCGTCTGCCGGCCGAAGATGGTGACCATGACCTTCAAGGTGTTGCGGTCGAGGTTGACCTCGTCCACCACGCCGGTGAAGTTGTTGAAGGGACCGTCCGTGATCCGGACCGGCTCCGCCTTCTCGAACACGTACTTGGGCTTGGGCTTCTCCTTGGCCGTCACCACCTGCTCGAGGATGTTGTTGACCTCATCCTCCGACAGCGGCGTCGGCTTCTTGCCCATGCCGACGAAGCCGGTGACCTTGGGCGTGTTGTTCACCACGTGCCAGGCCGCGTCGGACATCTCCATCTCGCCCAGGATGTAGCCCGGGAAGAACTTGCGCTGCGTCTCCTTCTTCTTCCCGCCCTTGTACTCGACCACCGTCTCGGTCGGGATGCGGATGTCGCCGAACGCCTCGCCCATGCCGAGCGCTTCGGCCCGCTGGCGCAACGTCTCCTTCACCCGGTCTTCGAAACCGGAGTAGGTGTGGACGATGTACCACTTGCGCTCGCGCTTGGGCTCGTCGTCGATCATCGACCGAACGCCTTGAGGATGCCGACGTACCCCTTTTGGATCAGGAGGTCGACGATCCAGAGATAGACCGCGAAGATAGCGCTGGTGACGACCACGACGATCGTCGTACCCACCACCTCGTCCCGCGACGGGAAGGTCACCTTCCGCATCTCGGAACGTACCTCGCCCAGGAATTGCTTCGCCTTGTTCCACCAGTTCATCTTGGCGATCTACCGTTTCTCAAAAAAAGTGGCAGGCCAGGAGGGACTCGAACCCCCAACACTCGGTTTTGGAGACCGATGCTCTACCATTGGAGCTACTGGCCTGTGGTCAAAGCTTCTACGACTGGACGATCTCCGTGACCGTGCCGGCGCCGACCGTGCGGCCGCCCTCGCGGATCGCGAAGCGCACGCCCTTCTCCATCGCGATCGGAGCGATCAGCTCGATCTCCAGGTTCACGTTGTCCCCGGGCATCACC
>JBKKAU010000415.1:0-1049 GCA_046714475.1 Thermoanaerobaculia bacterium | reverse complement strand
TCCCTCTGGCGCGTCCGAACGGGCAGTGGGAGCGCCGGTCGCTGGGCGTCGAGGACGGGCCGGCCGGGATCTGGGCGCTCGACGCGGGCGACCTGGACGGCGACGGCGCCGCCGACCTGGTCGCCGTCACCGGCGAGGGCGCGATGTGGACCTTCCTGGGCGACGGCAAGGGCAGGTTCGCGCGGGAGGCCGGCCCGGAGCTGGCGTTGAAGGACCTCGCCGGCTGCAAGGGGTACCATGTCGAGGTGGCGGACCTCGACGGCGACCGCGCGGCCGAGGTCGTCGCCGGTTTCGCCGGAGAGGGCGGCGGTTTCATGGGGGACGTGGAGGGCGGCAAGTGCCTTTCCGGCGGCAGCTTGAGGGTCTGGAAGGGGACCCGGCAGCCCGGGCGCTGACCTCTTGATGCGGAATTCTGGCATCCGGCGCGACGATGTGATAAAAGAAGGTGCGTTTTGCAGCATCAAGCGGGCTTTGAGCGGCGGCCGGAAGCAAAGGCCGGTGACCCCTTGACAGGCTCGTTGGGGCGCCTCTATAGTGCGGAAGCATAAAGTGCTATTGCAGCGGACCATTTTAGGAGTAGAGTTACTGTGCCGGGAGCATGGGGGAATGGGATTGGGGTCCCGGCGCATCGAATTTAACGCTTCGACTTGAAAGAACATTCTTTAACAGGAGGTGATGAGCTCGCCCGGTTCAGTAGAGAGCAGTACAGCTTTTGTCGTTTGTTCATCACAACCAACGTATTCAAAGTCTAGGAGGAGAGTCTCTCTCATGAGAAAGCTGACCGTTTGCTTCGCCCTGGTGGGCCTGCTGGCTCTGGGCGGCCAAGCGATCGCTGAGATCTGCACGATCGACGACGTACCGGCCGCGACCCTGTTGCTGCCGTACTTCGAGGTCGATCTCAGCAATCCGAACGGCATCACCACGCTGTTTTCCGTCAACAACGCCTCGGCCGCCGCGGCCGTGGCCCACATCACCCTGTGGACCGACGAGTCGATCCCGACCCTCGACTTCGACGTCTACCTGACCGGTTACGACGTGCAGACGATCAA
>JBKKAU010000414.1:0-9993 GCA_046714475.1 Thermoanaerobaculia bacterium | reverse complement strand
GAGCTGCAGGAAGTCCCGGCTCTGGTCCCCCACCCGCGCCACCCGCACCGGGCTCTCCCGGCCGCAGAGCAGCAGGCTCGGCCGCACCGTCTCCACGCCCCCCCCGTGGACGTCCGGGATCGGGTCGCCGTGCGGGTAGGTCGACGGATAGCCGAGCATCTCGTCCATCCGCTCGATCAGCCGGTCCGAGACCGCGTGCTCCAGGAGCTCGGCCTCGCCGTGCACCTCGCTCCAGTCCATCCCCATCACCTTGACCAGGAACAGCTCGATCAGCCGGTGCCGCCGCAGCACGTGCACCGCGAGCTGGTGACCCGCCGGGGTCAGCCGCACGCCGCTGTACGGCTCGTACGCCACCAGGCCGCTGTCGGCCAGGGTCTTCATCATCGCCGTCACGGTGCCCGGCGCGAGCTGCAGAGTGGAGGAGATCCGCCGCATGGAGACCAGCGTCTCGGGGTCCCGCTGCTGCTCCAGCAGGATGCATTTCAGGTAGTCCTCGACGGTGCTGGTCGGCATCGGCGCCAAGAGTACCACGGCGGCGTTCCGTCACCCGCTTGACATTTTGTCTGCCCGGTGTAATATTTTTGGCATGTCAAAAATCTATCGCTTCCACCTGTTGCTCTGTCTGGTCCTGCCGCTGGTCCTCGCGGCGTGCGGCGCCGAGGGGGACGACGGCGCCGGCGGTTCCGGCCCTGCCGGGGCGCGCCGGGAAGGTCCGCTGCGCCTCGTGGCGACCACCGGCATCATCGCCGACACGGCGGCCCGGATCGCGGGCGAGCATGCCCACATCGAGGCGCTGATGGGTCCGGGGATCGACCCCCATCTCTACAAGGCCAGCGAGAGCGACGTCCGCCGCCTGGCCGAGGCCGAGCTGGTGCTGTACAACGGCCTCCATCTCGAAGGCAAGATGGGGGACATCCTGACCAAGATGGCGCGCCGCCGGCCGGTGATCGCCGTCACCGAGGAGATCCCGCACGAGCTGCTGCGCGAGCCGCCGGAGTTCGCCGGGCAGTACGACCCGCACGTCTGGTTCGACGTCTCGATGTGGGCGCGGACTCTCGACCCGATCGCGCGCGAGCTGGCGGCGCTCGACCCGGAGCACGCCGGGGAGTTCCAGGCCAACGCCGCGGCCTACAAGAAAGAGCTGGAGACGCTGGACGCCTGGGTGAAGCAGCGGATCGTGGCGCTGCCGGAGCGCCAGCGGGTGCTGGTCACCGCGCACGACGCCTTCGGCTACTTCGGCCGCCGCTACGGCGTCGAGGTGGTCGGCCTCCAGGGCATCAGCACGCTGGCGGAGGCCGGCACCAACGACGTCGACCGGGTGGTGGGGATCGTGGTCGACCGCGGGGTCAAGGCGATCTTCGTCGAAGCCAGCGTGCCGCGCCGCTCGATCGAGGCGGTGCAGGCCGCGGTCCGCTCGCGGGGCGGCCAGGTGGAGATCGGCGGCCAGCTCCATTCCGACTCGCTCGGCGCCGCCGGCACGCCCGCCGGCACCTACGCCGGCATGGTCCGCGCCAACGTCGACACTCTCGTCAACGCCCTGCAGTGAGGAGCCGCCATGGCCACCGTACCCGCCCGTGACCCTTTCATCCTCGCCGGGGAGCGCCGCGTCGAGCCCGATGCGGCCGGGGCTTCGGCGCTGCCGGCGGTCGAGGTGCACGACCTGACGGTCGCCTACCGCACCCAGCCGGTGCTGTGGGACATCGACCTGCAGCTGCCGGAGGGCCAGCTGATCGCCATCGTCGGCCCCAACGGCGCCGGCAAGAGCACGCTGCTCAAGGCGATGCTCGGGCTGGTGCCGGCGGTGACCGGCTGGGTGCAGATCTTCGGCGAGACCTACGCCCGCCGCCGCTCCTGGGTCGGGTACGTGCCGCAGCGCGAGAGCGTCGACTGGGACTTCCCGACCAGCGCGCTGGACGTGGTGACCATGGGCCTCTACGGCCGCGTCGGCTGGTTCCGGCGGCCGGGGAGGCACCACCGGGAGGCGGCGCTCGCCTGCCTCGACAAGGTCGGCATGGGCGACTTCGCCCACCGCCAGATCAGCCAGCTGTCGGGCGGCCAGCAACAGCGGGTCTTCCTCGCCCGGGCGCTGGCCCAGGAGGCCCGGCTCTACCTGATGGACGAGCCCTTCGCCGGCGTCGACGCCACCACCGAGCGGGCCATCCTCATGCTGCTCAAGGACCTGCGGAGCAACGGCCGCACCGTCGTCGCCGTCCACCACGACCTGCAGACGGTCGCCGAGTACTTCGACCACGTGGTGCTGCTCAACATGCGGCTGGTGGCCGCCGGCCCGGTGGCCACCACCTTCACGCCGGAGAACCTGCAGCGCACCTACGGCGGCCGCCTGACGGCGTTGACGCAGGCGACCGAGGCGCTGCTCCAGAGGCGGCCGGCCGAGGGTCCGTCCCGGCCGGGGCAGGAGCCGCCATGGAGCTGAGCTTCACCGCCCGCAACGTCCTGATCGGCGCCACCCTGCTCGGCGGGCTCGGCGGCATGCTGGGGAGCTTCGCCTTGCTGCGGCGCCAGAGCCTGCTGGGGGACGCGCTGGCGCACGCCGCGCTGCCGGGGGTCTGCATCGCCTTCCTGCTGACCGGCAGCAAGAGCCCGCTGCCGCTCTTCGCCGGCGCGCTCGTCGCGGGGCTCGCCGGGGCGCTGCTGATCCTCGCCACGGTGCGGTGGAGCCGCATCAAGGAGGACTCGGCGATCGGCATCGTCCTGTCGGTCTTCTTCGGCGTCGGCATCGTGCTGCTCACCTACATCCAGAAGCTGCCGTCCGGCAACCAGAGCGGCCTCGACAAGTACCTGTTCGGCCAGGCGGCGACCCTGGTGGTGGCGGACCTCCAGGTGATGGCGGTGCTGGGCGCCGTCGTCCTCGCCATCGTCCTGGCGCTGTTCAAGGAGTTCAAGCTGCTCTCCTTCGATCCCGGCTTCGCCGCCAGCCTCGGCCTGCCCGTGCGCCGGCTGGAGGTGCTGATGACGCTGCTGCTCGTGGTGGTGGTCGTCGTCGGCCTGCAGACGGTCGGCGTGGTGCTGATCGTGGCGACGCTGATCACCCCGGCGGCGGCGGCGCGCCAGTGGACCGACCGCCTCGGCACCATGGTGGCGCTGTCGGCGGGCATCGGCGCGACGGCCGGGATCGCCGGCTCGCTGGCCAGCGCCACGGTGCCGCGGCTGCCGACCGGGCCGGTGATCGTCGTGGTGTCGAGCACGGTGCTGATCCTGTCGCTGCTGTTCGCGCCGGGCCGCGGCCTGGTCTGGGGGATGTTGCGGGAGCGCCAGGTGGCGGCCCGCATCCGCCGCGAGAACCTGCTCAAGGACCTCTACCGGCTGGGCGAGCGCGAGGGAGGCCCCGCAGCCCCCGGAGGCCCGCGGGCCTGGGTCTCCTGGCCGGTGCTGATGGGCGTGCGCGGCCAGACCGGCGGCGAGCTCGGGCGCGGCGTCCGCCGGCTGACCGCCGCGGGCCTCGTCGACCGCCAGGACGACGGCCTGCGCCTCCCCCCGGCCGGGATGGAGGAGGCCGAGGGGGTGGTGCGCAAGCACCGCCTCTGGGAGGTCTACCTGACGCGCCGGCTGGACCTGCCGGTCGACCACGTCCACCGCGACGCCGAGGCCATGGAGCACGCCCTCTCCGACGAGGCGGTCGACCACCTGGAGGAGATCCTCGGCCACCCGCAGGTCGATCCGCACGGCCGGGCCATCCCGCCGCGCCGGGGGCGGCCTCTGCAAGGGAGGACCGCATGAGCCCGACGCTGGTGATCCTGCTCGTCGCGAGCTCTGTGGCGGCGAGCTGCGCGCTGGTCGGCTCGTTCCTGGTGCTGCGCAAGATGGCGCTCCTGGGCGACGCCATCAGCCACGCGGTGCTCCCCGGCATCGCCATCGCCTTCCTGCTGACCGGCCACCGCGCGACGCTGCCGATGGTGCTGGGCGCCGGCGCCCTCGGCGTGGTCACGGTGCTGCTCGTCGAGCTGTTCAACCGCAGCCAGCGGATGCGCGAGGACGCCTCGATCGGCGTCGTCTTCCCGGCCCTGTTCTCGCTCGGCGTGATCCTGATCAGCCGCTACGCCGCGCAGGTCGACCTCGACCTCGACTGCGTGCTCTACGGCGAGATCGCCTATTCGCCCTGGGACACGCTGACCCTGGGCGGCGCCGACCTGGGGCCCAAGGCGCTCTGGGTGACCGGCTCGGTGCTGCTGCTCAACATCGCCCTGATCGCCGCGCTCTACAAGGAGCTCAAGCTTTCGACGTTCGACGCCGGCCTCGCCGCCTCGCTGGGTTCTCGCCGGTCCTCCTCCACTACCTCCTGATGAGCGCGGTGTCGGTGACGGTGGTGGGCTCTTTCGAGTCGGTGGGGGCGATCCTGGTGGTGGCGATGCTGGTGGTGCCGCCGGCGACCGCCTATCTGCTGACCGAGCGGCTGGGGGCGATGCTGGGGCTCGCGGTCGTCCTGGGGATCGTCTCGGCGCTCGGCGGCTATGGGCTCGCCCGCGTCTTGGACGCCTCGATCGCCGGCGCCATGGCGACGGTCGCGGGGCTGCTGTTCGTCGCCGCGCTGCTGTTCTCGCCCGGCCACGGCCTGCTTGCCCGGCTGCTGATCCTGCGCCGCATGGGCGCGCGCCTGTCGGGCCAGCTCCTGCTGCTGCACCTCCAGAAGGGCGGAGCGGGGATGCCGGCCGACCTGCTCGAGCGGCGTTTCGGCTGGAGCCGCCGCCGGCTGGAGCGTGTGATCGCGCGCCTGCTGCGCGCCGGCTGGGCCGAGCGCGACGGCGAGGGCCTGCGCCTCACCGCCAGCGGCGCCCAGGCCCTGGAGGCGACCGGACGGATCGAGCTCGCGCATCGGTTGCCCTCACCCCCCTGACCGGGGCGGCTGAGGGATTTTCAGAGGAGGGAGAAACCATGAAGCGATTCACAATCCTGTTGCTCGCCCTAGCCGCCGCGCCGGCCGCGGCGGCCGCGGCGGTGGACCTTTCGGGGCTGACGGAGCCATTGATCACCGACCGGCCGGACTTCACCGAGAGCACCGCGACGGTCGCTCCCGGGCACGTCCAAGTGGAGGCCGGCGCTACGTTGACGCGGGTGGAGGACGAGGACTCGGACACCTTCGGCGAGGTGCTGGTCCGGATCGGCCTCGGCCCGCGTCTGGAGGCGCGGCTCGGCGCCTTTTCCTACAGCCGGACCGACGGCCCCGGGAGCGAGGTCTCGGGGCTCGAAGACCCCGCGGTCGGCCTCAAGGTCCGTCTCACCGGAGACGCCGCCGAGCTGCCGCCGGGCCTTCCCGCGGTGTCGCTGCTGCTCGGGACCAGCGTGCCGGTGGGCGACGACGAGCTGACCAGCGACGCCTGGGAGCCGGAGGCCAAGCTCGCGCTCGGCTGGGAGGTGACGTCCTGGCTGTCGCTGTCCGCCAACCTCAACGCCGCCTACCTGAACGATCCCGCGGTGGACGAACGCTTCACCCAGCTCTCGGCGAGCCTGAGCGCCGGTTTCCCGCTGACCGACCGGCTCGGCGCCTACGCGGAGGTGTTCGGCTTTTCCGAGGAGGAGCGGGACGGCTCCTCGACCCGGTACGTCAACGGCGGCGTCACCTGGCTGTTCGGCAACGACCTGCAGCTCGACGCCCGGGTCGGCTGGGGCCTCAACGACCCGGACCCGGACTGGTTCGCGGGCGTGGGCGCCGCCCTGCGGTTCTAGGGCGCGATGAATCGCGCCCCTACACGGGTATCGAGGTAGGCCTGTAGGGGCGCCATTCATGGCGCCCTCTTGTCCATCTAGTAGCTCAACACAGTACGAGTGACGGATAGCGTTTAATGTATGGGCAGCCCTTGTGGCCGCCCTCCGAAGGGCACCCACAAGGGGCGCCCCTACGGAGGGATGATCCATCCTTTTCGACGTGACAGGGTTCTAGTAGCTCTCGCCCGGCTTCAACGCGATCATCTCGCAGGTGGCGCCGAGCTTGGCCAGCTCTCTCTCCAGGGCCTGCGGCGTGCCGGTCAGCGCCGGGAAGGTCCCCCAGTGGATGGGGACCACTTGGCGCACCCCCAGGTACCGGCAGGCGCGGGCCGCCTGCGCGGGGTCCATGGTGAAGAGATCGCCGATCGGCAGGAACGCCAGCTCCGGCCGGTAGATGTCGGAGAAGAGCTGCATGTCCGAGAACAGGGCGGTGTCGCCCGCGTGGTAGAAAGTGTAGCCGCCGGGGAGCTTGACGATGTAGCCCGACGCCAGGCCGCCATAGAGGATCCGGTCGCCGTCGGACAGGCCGCTCGAGTGGTCGGCGCGGACCATGGTGACCTGGAGCCCGAGCACGTCCTGGGTACCCCCGAGGTTCATGCCGGAGCAGTTCTCGACCCCCTGCGCCCCGAGCCACTGGCAGATCTCGAACGACGCCACCACGACCTTGGGCTTGTGCCGCTTCGCCAGCTCGACCGCGTCCGCCATGTGGTCGAAATGGGCGTGGGTGATGAGGATCGCGTCCAGCCGGTCGAGCTCCTTCTGGCCCTTCGGGCAGGCGGGGTTCTCCCGCAGCCAGGGGTCGATCAGGACGACCTCGCCGCCCGGCAGGTCACAGCGGACGGTGGCGTGGCCGATCCAGGTGAACTTGGGGCGCGGATGGTGGTTCATGGCGTCTCCTCCGAGGGGAATCGATGGGAGGGGCCATTCTAAAGGAAACGGCCGGGATCTCTCCCGGCCGTTTCTGGAACGGATGAAGCCGTTTCGGGCTTCAGACCTGGAACTGCTTGAAGAAGTTGTCGCGCAGCTTCGCGTTGAACACGTGCTCGGTCAGACGGTAGTAGATGGTCTGCGCGTCGCGGCGCGGGGCCACCAGCCCGTAGGCCTTGAGCTTCGCCAGGTGCTGGGACACGGCCGAAACCGACACCCCCAGCATCTCCGCGAGGTCACACACGCAGAGCTCCTTCATGTTGTCCAGCAGGTACAGGAGCTTGAGCCGGGTCGAGTTCCCGGCCAGGTTCATGAGCTCAGCGGCCTCTTCGATGTCCGGCGTTCCCTCCAGGTTCTGCCGGATCTGGGCCATCTCCTTCGACGACATGCTCGGTGCCTCACCTTTCATGTGCTTGCCTCCACGTTGGGAAATTGTCCAAAAAACGTAGCCTCGTTGCCCCTCGTTCGACGTCCAGCCGCATGACGGGGGCAAACTCTGCGGCCTTGTCTTCGTTGTCCTTCATCACGCGCTGTCACCAGACTGGACGACAGCCCGGCGTCGCTCGGCGCGTCGAGGACCCCTGATGCCTGGGTGGGCTCCCAAGGGATGCCACGCTCGGCAAGGTTGAACACTCTCGATTATACTCACAGTCAGATCCGGTTTTCAACGCCTTTTCCGAACATTTGTCCCGTTTCGGCTCCCAGCCGCACCTATAGCCCTCTAACCCTCCCCCCTTGCCGTTTCATTCCTCGCTCAAGTCTTTGGTTTTGCAGGCTTTGGTTTTGCAGGCTTCTATAATGGCTCTTGAAGGAGGGGCCCTCCACCATGCCACCTCATATCCGGATCGAGTACTGCACGTCCTGAAACTACTACCCCCGCGCCGCCGGTCTGGCGGCGGAGCTCCGCAGGAAATACGGCGTCGAGCCGGAGCTGGTCCGCAGCTCGGGCGGTGTCTTCGAGGTCACCGTCGGCAACGAGCTGATCTTCTCCAAGAGGAAAGAGAGACGATTCCCCGCGCCCGGCGAGGTCGAGAAGGCGTTGGAGCCGAAGATGAGCAGCGGGTAGGCCTCAGCCCGCGACCGGACCCTCGTACCAGCAGCGCTGGCCCGCGGTCTCCTCGACCGCGACGGCCAGCGTTGCCACCCGCGAGCCCGCGAGAGACGGCGCCAGCTCCTGCCAGAACATGCGCGCCAGCAGCTCGATCGAGGTGTTGACCAGCGGCAGCAGCAGGATCTCGTCGGCGGGGAAGCGGTAGCCGCGGTCGCCGAAGCGGACCTCCAGGGCGTCGCCGTCGCGCGACCACTGTACGCGCGGGCTCTCCCCCGGCAGCAGCGTCCGGCTGTCGAGCCGGGCGCAGAGCCGCCGCAGCTCCCGCTTGAAGCTCTCGATGTCGACCAGCAGCCCTTCGCCGTCGAGCTCGTCGCCGGCCAGCTCCACCTGCACGCGGTAGTTGTGGCCATGGAGCAGCTCGGCCCGTCCGTCGGGGAAGATCGTGAAGTGGGCGGCGGAGAACTTGAAGTCCTCCTTGGCGAGCTCGAGACGGTAGCCCATACGCGGATTCTAGCCCGGCCCGGTGGACGGTCTACAATCGCCCGCATGAAATCGCGTCCCCTCGCCCCGCTGGCCCTCCTCGCTCTCCTGCTCTGCGCCGGCCCGCGCCCCGCCGCCGCCGACCGGATGCCCTTCGCCCCCGCCGACCAGGCGCCTCACTACGCGCCCGCCCGGCAGTACGACCTGCAGCACCTGCGGCTCGACCTGGCGTTCGACTGGCGCGGCGGCGCCGTCTCCGGCACGGCGACCAACACGCTGTCGCCGCTGCTGCCGGGGCTCGGCCACCTGGTCTTCCACGCCGCGGGCCTCGACGTCCAGCGGGTGCGGCTGGCCGGGGCCGAGCTGCCGTTCACCCTGGACCCGGCGGCGCAGACCCTGACGGTCGACCTCGGCCGGGCCTATGGCCCGGAGGACCGGCTGGAGGTGGCGATCGACTACACGGCCCGGCCGCGGGCGGGGCTCTACTTCGTCGGCCCCGACGCCGGCTACCCCAAGAAGCCGCGCCAGATCTGGTCGCAGGGCGAGACCGAGAACAACCGCCACTGGTTCCCGACCTGGGACTACCCGAACGACCGCGCCACCACCGAGATGCTGGCGACGGTGGAGAAGCCCTTCACGGCGGTGAGCAACGGCCGCCTGGTCGAAGTCGTCGAACAGCCGGACGGCCGGCGCACCTTCCACTGGCGGATGGAGCAGCCGCACACCACCTATCTGATCTCGATCATGGTCGGCGAGCTCACCCGCATCGCCGATGAGTGGAAGGGCATCCCGGTCGAGTACTACGTCCCGCCGGGCTACGAGGAGCAGGCGCGCCGCTCCTTCGGCAAGACCCCGGACATGATGGAGTACTTCTCCACGGTCACCGGCCGGCCCTACCCCTACGCCAAGTACGCCCAGACCACCGCCGTCGACTACATGTGGGGCGGCATGGAGAACATCACCGCCACCACGCAGACGATCCTCACCCTGCACGACGAGCGGGCCGAGATCGACTACCCGAGCGAGGGGCTGGTGGCGCACGAGCTGGCGCACCAGTGGTTCGGCGACCTCGTCACCCTGGAGCACTGGGCCCACCTCTGGCTGAACGAGGGCATGGCCGACTACTTCACCGCCCTCTACCGGCACCGCGCCGGCGGCGCGGACGAATTCGCCTGGGAGATGGACGACCTGCGCCAGGACTACATGCGGGAGGACGAGGGCAAGCACCGGCGGCCGATCGTCACCCTGCGCTACCCCGAGCCGATCGCGATGTTCGACAGCCACTCCTACGAGAAGGGCGCGCTGGTGCTCCACATGGTCCGCTACCTGACGGGGGAGGAGGGCTGGTGGCGGGGGATCCGTGGCTACCTCGAACGCTTCGCCTTGCGGACGGTGACGACGCCGGACCTGCAGAGCGCGCTGGAGCAGGGCTCGGGCGCCTCGCTGGGACCGCTGTTCGATCAATACGTCTACGGCGCCGGCCATCCCGAGATCGAAGCGGACTGGGAGTGGCAGGCCGACCGCGGCATGGTCCGCCTCACCCTGCGGCAGGTCCAGGAGCAGACCGAGGAGACCGGCCTCTTCTCCTTCCCCGTGGAGATCGTCCTGATCGGTCCCTCCGGCCCCGAGGTCCACCGCGTGCCGATGCTCGCCCGCCAGGAGCAGGACCTCTACATCCCCAGCGCCGTCCGGCCGCGCACCGTGGTCTTCGACCCGCGGGGGTGGATGCTCAAGGACCTCCGGTTCGACAAGCCGGCCGCGGAGTGGGTGGTCCAGTACGACGCGGCCGGCCACGTCGCCGCCCGGCTGGAGGC